>JAPLMQ010000230.1 GCA_026386955.1 Planctomycetota bacterium | reverse complement strand
CCTGCGTCATGATCTTCGATCCTCTTCAGGGCCAAAGGCCCGCCTTATCCCAGCCTGGGGCGAAGCCCCAGGACCAGCGATACCCCCGATGTTTTGAGGGCTGAAGGCCCGATTTATCCCGCCTTCTAACGCACGATAAGACGGGCCTTCAGCCCTTCAAATCCTTTGGCGGGCTCGCACCTGGGGCTTTGCCCCAGGCTGGGATAAGACGGGCCTTTGGCCCTCCGGAAATGATCCTGCGCTTCGAGCATCGCACCCGGAAAAGCCCTTCTCAGGTCCGGTCGAGCAGCATCAGCCCATAGACCAGGGGCAGGTAGATCAGCGACGCGAAGAAGAGGGCCCTCGCGTGGGCACGTGTGCGCCCGCGCACCAGCGCGACGCCGAAGCCCAGGAAGACGAGCCCCGCCACCAGCGCCCCGGCAAGGTAGACCAGCCCGCAGACGCCCATGAGCGTGGGCAGGAGCCCCAGCGGCAGGAGGGCCAGGCAACTCGCGAGGATCTGCCTGCAGGTCGCGCTGCCGTCGGGGTCGATCACCGGGAGCATGGGCAGGCCCGCGCGGGCGTAGTCGTCCTTGTAGAGCCAGGCGATCGCGAGGAAGTGGGGGAGCTGCCAGATGAAGAGGATCGCGAAGAGCACCAGGGCGATGGCGCTGAAGGTTCCCGTCGCCGCGGCGTAGCCCATCACCGGGGGCATCGCGCCAGGGACGGCCCCGACGATGGTGCAGACGCTGCTGACGCGCTTGAGCGGGGTGTAGATCAACGCGTAGCTGAGGATGGTGAAGGCCGAGAGGCCGGCCGTGAGGGCGTTGGCGTAGACGGCGAGGATGGCGATGCCCGCGACGCTCATCGCGAGCCCCATGGCGAAGACCGGGCCGATCGCGACGCGACCGGCCGGCAGCGGGCGCTTCTTGGTGCGGTTCATCAGCGCGTCGGTGTCGCGCTCGAGGATCTGGTTGAAGACGCCCGCGCCCATGCAGGAGAGGGCTGTGCCCAGGAGCATCAGCCACATCGTCGCGCTGGTGGGCTGGCGCCCCGCCCAGGCGAGCGCTTGGGGCCCGCCCTTGGCGAGGGCCTGCAGGCCCAGCTCGTAGCCGATGTAGGCCGTGATGACCACCATCAGGGTGATCCGCGGCTTGGTCAGTTGGTTGAGATCGGAGAGGAAGCCGCGGTCGGCGGCGTCGCCGGCCTCCGGCGCGGCGGCGGCGGCGAGGGGCGAGGCGTGGCCGGAGACAGAGCCCAGCACGGGATCGATCGCGGGGGCGACGGCCAAGTCGGGGACCGTCGGCAGGTCGCCGGCGGCTCCCCCGATGGCGGGATCGGTTCCGGTCGCCTGCGTCATGCCTGCGCTCCCTGCAACGGGGCGTCGGGGCCGGCGGAGGGCACGGCCTTGAGGTCCTGGGAATTGACGGGGCGATCGCTCATCGAGGCATGGATGTTAGCACGCCTCAGCCGCATCGCCAGCAGCGCCGCGGTGGCGAGCAAGGCCGCGCCGGTCGCTTGGTGGGCGGTGGCGATCTCCGGGTGCCGGCCGCTCCAGATCACCAGCGCGCCCAGGGCGATCTGCACCAGGGTCAGCGCCACCAGCGCTGCCGCGGGGCGGCGCAGTTTCGCAAGCTCCGTGTGGCGGGCGACGCGCGTCGCGGTGGCGACGATCATCCCCAGCACGACCACGGCCCAAAGCCGATGCCCGAATTGGAGATGGACTTGGTAGACGAAATATTCCTGCGTGAACTGTTCCTCGGGCATGGCCTGGTACATCTCGCGCAGCGCGGCCTTGTTCATGGGCGGGAGGAGCTTGCCGTAGCTGCTGGGGAAGTCGGGGATGGCGAGGCCCGAGCCGGTGTGGCGCACGGCCGCGCCGAGGACGAGCTGCACCACGAGGACCGCCAGCAGGACGAGGCTGAGCGTCGCGCCCGCGGGCAGGGGGGATCGCGGCAAGGAATTGCCCGCCCGGGCGTTGAGCTGGTCGATCCACCATCGGCTGGTCGCCGCGGCGACGGCGACGCCGGCGCAGAGGAAAAGCTGGCCGAGGATGCCATGGAGGAAGGCCAGTCCGACGTTGGTCTCCGTGACGCGCAGGCCGCCCATGAGCCCCTGCACGATCACCAGGGGGACCATCGCCATGGCGACCCAGCGGAGGCCCGTGCGGGAAGTCTGCGTCAGCCAGACCCAGCCGGCGAGGATGAGCACCTGCAGGCCGACGATGGAGCCGAGCATGCGGTGCGTGTGCTCCCACCACTCGCCGCCGTGGAGCTTGGAGAGCGGGTAGGTGAACATGCTGTGCTGGAAGGTCGTCGGCCAATCGGGGACCGCGAGACCCGCGCCTTTGCTGGTGACGGTGCCGCCCAGGGCGACGAGGCCGAAGGTGGTGACAACCAGGGCGACGGCGAAGCGGTGCAGCCAGGCGCGGTACGGTGTTGGGGTGGCATCGCTGGGGGAGGCGGAGGCCGAGCCGGTCAATGCGGGGGCGTCGTCCATGAGGGCGTCATCTCGCGGGCGGGAATTTCGGGGGGCGAAACACCGTGATTGTAGTGCGTTTCGGGGCGCGTTGCCTGTTGAAACGCTCCTGTCTGATCAGAGGCACGGTGTGGCACGTCCAAGTTGTTTCAAGGCTCGCAACAGGGTCCGCACGAATCGAGGGGTTTCGGCCGCATGTTGCGTGCGGGGCGAACGGATGGGCTCAGGTCGAGGTGGTTCCCCGCTGGAGTGATGGCGATGTTGAGCAGGATGACGAGCGGATTGTCGGGGATCGCGGCGGTCGTGGGGGTGGCGCTGGTCCTCGCCGGGGCGCCCGCCTGGGGCCAGGCGACGCAGTCATTGGCGCCCACGACCGGGCCCGACGCGGCCGCGCCGGCGGCCTCGGCCCCAGCCGACTTGGATGAACTCGACGCCCCGACCCTGCGGCTGCTCGTCCGCCAGCTCAACCTGCGGATCATGTTGCTCGAGGCCCGGCTGAAGGATGCCGAGCCTCGCCCCGTTGCCGGCGCGGGCAGCGGCGGCGATATCGACAAGCGGCCCGACGGCGGGTGGGTCGTGCGCGTCACCGCGAACCATGCGCCCGACGTGGCGGGGCTGAACAACGAGCTGGCGAAGATCCACAAGCGGATCGAGGAGATCGCGGCGCAGTCGCGCGAGACGGAGAACCGCGTGCGGACGATGCAGGGCGAGACGGTCTCGTCGCGCGAGTCGACGCGGGTCCGCGGCCTGAACGGGGCGCGGATCTCGGAGGATCGGGAGACGACCCTGCCGAAATACTCCGACGCCGAGCTCCAGGCCGCGGCGGCGCCCCTGGAGGCGATGCGGGCCGACCGCAGGAAGCTGGAGATGCAGGCCCAGGGGATCGAGGACGACGTCCGTCTGGCGCAGTCGACGCGCATCGTCGACGGGGCGCTCGAGGACGGACGCTCGGTGGTCATCAAGGCCCGGGGCGTGAACGTGAGCATTGCGTCGGCGATGAAGCAGGGCAAGTCCTACCGCGTCGACGGCACCGCGAGCCACCGCGGCGAGGTGCTGCAGATCACCCCGTCGGCGATCGTCGCGATCGATTCGAGCCAGCCGCCGGCGCCGATGAAGGTTTCGCCGTGAGGGGAAGGCCGCGCATTTGCCGGCATTTGTTAGCCGGAAGCGCAAGCGACGGGACGGGGGTCGACCAATCCACGGCCGGGCCGGCGCACGCGGCGAACATGCAATCCGTCATCGCGTCGGCGGGACTCTATGCGTCCGCGGGCGCTCCGCGTGCTCCAGCGCTGCGGTGAACTGGACCACCCCCGTCCCGTCGCTTGCGCTTCCGGCTAACAAGACGGGCGTGATCCTGGGCCTGCTGTCGATCGGCACAGGCCACGAGTACGATGACATGTGGCGCCCGAGCATGCGCGTCGGAGGCGCACTGGCCCGAGGAAGGAATCGCCATGAGCGTCACGCCCGCCGCCATCAGCGGGTCTTCCAGATCGCGGTGAAGAACAGGCTGTTCCTCGACCTGATGAGCCATCCGCTGGTGGTGGCCGTGTGGAAGCAATATTTGGGGACCGACGTGATCTGCTCGACGTGGAGCGGGAACACGGTCTATCCCGGGCACGCCGCGTACGACTGGCATGCCGACTACCCGTACTGGGCGATCACGCCGCCTTGGCCCGCGGGGAATTTCACCGGGCAGACGATTTGGCTGCTCGACGACTTCACCGACGAGAACGGCGGGACCGGCGTGGTGCCCCGCTCGCAGGGCAAGCTGCACCCGCCCGACCCCGCGACGCGGCGCGGCCCGCGCGACGACGCGGAGATCGTGAAGGCCCGGCGGGGGAGCGTGGTCTTCCTGCACGGGGCGATCTGGCACAGCGCCCGCCCGAACCGGTCGGCCTCGCCGCGTTCGGCGCTGCTGGGGATGTACATCCGCCCCTTCTGCGTGCCGATGGAGAACATGCGGGCCCAGTTGGAGGCGATCACGCAGGCCGACGCGGGGAATCCGCCCAGCGAGATCGCCCGGCAGTTGCTGGGGGCGAACCAGAGGCAGCCGAGTTGAGGTGCGGGGGGATCGTGGGGGCTTGATGCTGGTCTTGTTAGCCGGAAGCGCCAGCGACGGGTCGGGGGTGGATCAATTCACCACAGCGCGGGCGCACGCGAAGCGCCCGCAGCGCCGATGGCGCGCCGTGGCGATGGTGGATCGCACGGTCGCCGCGTGCGCCGGCCGGGCTGTTGATTGATCGACCCCCATCCCGTCGCTTGCGCTTCCGGCCAACAAGGCGAGCGCATCGCCGCGGACGCCGCGCTCGGGTAAAAGAGCGTCCACGCTGGCGGGGGCCCTGTCGCATTTCCGGCGGTCTCTTTCGACGAATCCACCGCGAACGGAGCCGGGCATGAATCGCGTCCTCTTCCGAAGGTTGGTCGGCGTCGTTCTCGTGGTGGTGTGTGCGGTGGCGTCGTCGTTCGTCGGCGATGCGTTCGGCGAACGATCGCATCCCGCCGCGGGGCCGTCGGCTCCGGCGGCGGCTCCTGTTCCCGGGGCGGCTCCGGCCGCGGCTCCCGCCAACCTCAAGCCTCCGCATGGCGGGATGGTCCTGGTCGGGCAGGACGACCTGGGCAACCCCGCCGCGCAGCCGCACCTGATCGCCGGCGCGGGCTTCGCCCTCACCGAGGAGGACAAGAAAGCCTCGAAGATCGACGACGACCGCTATCTGCATTTCGCCTACCACGAGTCGGCCGTGCAACTGCGGTTCATCGGGCTCCGCCCCGAGGCGAAGTACATCCTGCGCGTCCACTATTTCAACGTCACGCAGGATCGCACCGTCCGCCTGCTCGCCGACGGAGTGGAACTGCACGACGCGATCGAACTGCCCAAGGGCAAGGCCGTGGTGAAGACCGTCGACCTGCCGCGCGAGATTTACCGGGACGCGATGGTGACGGTCTCCTGCGTGAAGACCGCGGGGACGAGCGCGCTGATGTCGGCCATTGAGCTGTGGTCCGACACGCCCGAACTGCTCGGGCCCGTCGGGAGCTTTGTGCGCTTTCGGGTCGACGCGCTCCCGCCCGAGACGGCCAACCTGAAGGTCACGGGATACCTCAAGATTCATTCGAGCCCGTGGAACACGCAGCCGTTCGCGCTGACGCCCAAGGAGGGCGTGTCGAAGGCGGGGCTGACGCCGTGGGTGAATTTGCGCACGCTCCCGGGAGGCGCGTCGGGCTCGCTGATGCTGGGAGTGCCGGCGGGGGCGAAGGGGGCGACGCAGTTCTCGCTGGTGGGGACGGGCGACGCGGTGCTGCGCGAGATCGGGTGGGACGAGCCGGACGGGACGCGCGTGATCGTCGAGCCGGGGTTCATGGACATCCGCACCTTCCGCGAGCAGGAGAGGCGGTATTACCTCAACGCGCTGCAGCAGAACTGGGACCGGCTGCAGCCCCTGACGCGCCCGCCGCTGATGTTCAGCAATGCGTGGGGGCACGCGTCGGGCCCCGCGGCGGAGTACATGGTCAAGACGTTCCGCGTGCTGGGGCTCAACAGCGTGGAGACCATCGCCGACGGCGCGAAGTACGAGGAGATCTACGGCTGGCACAGCCAGGGTGGGCAGTATTCTCCGCCGGGGTTCGTGCCGTACGACGAGGAGACGGCCCGCGGGCAGTTCGCCGAGCATTACCGGAAATTCTTCGAGAAGGGGGGGAAGGGCGAGGGCGCGGGGCCGGGGATGCGCATCTTTCAACTGTCGGACGAGCCGGGAGAGGTGGGGTTGAAGGATTCGCCCGAGGCGCGGGCGGGGTTCCAAAAATGGGCGGCGCCGCAGGGCGTCGAGCCGGGGCTGTTCGTGAAGAAGGCGTGGGAAGAGGTGGGCTTCTTCACGGGCAAGCCGGCGACGCCGGAGGAGAAGCGGCTGTTCTACTGGACACGGATGTACCAGCGCTACCTCACCACGAAGATGTTCGCGCTGGCGAGCGACGCGGTGCGCGAGCAGAGCCCGGGGAAGCAGGCGCTGTCGTACGTGGCGCTGAGCGGGCACGCGATGAACTTCCCCAGCAAGCAGCCGCTCGACATGTTCCAGCTCGCGCAGTACCCGAACTTGGTGCCGGGGATCAGCGACTGGATGACGGGCGGGAGCTGGTGGTGGGACGGGCACGAGTCGGTGGCATACTCGGTGGCGCCGTTCAACGCGGGGGCGAGGCGGTACGGGAAGGAGGCCGAGAAGGGGCCGGTCAGTTTCCCGATGATGCACTGCGTGAACCCGATGCCGCTGCGGTCGTACACGCAGTTGGCGAACAACTGCAAGCTGATCAGCTACTACACGTACGGGCCGGACTATGAAGCGACGGAAGGGTTCTGGTCCCACGTGCCGTGGGAGTTCGGCGTCGTCGGCCAGCTCAGCAATAAGGCGGCGCAGGTGGACGACATCCTCTCGCCCGGGACGATGAGGCGGTCGCGCGTGGCGATGCTCTACACCGACGCGCAGGAGATCTGGTGGCCTCAGGGCAGCTTCATCGACAAGCGGGCGACGTTCCTGGAACTGGCGCACTCGTACTACCAGCCGGAGCTGGTGACGGAGCGGCAGGTGCTCGACGGGGCGCTGGGCGACTACGACGCGCTCTTCGTGCTCGACCAATGCGTCTCGCGCAAGGCGCAGGGGCGCGTCGAGGAATGGGTGAAGTCGGGCGGGCTCTTGTGGGCCTGCGCCGACGCGGCGGTGAGCGACGAGTATTCCGAGTCGTGCGACATGCTGGATCGCCTGGCGGGCGTGAAGCGGGATTTCTCCGCGGCGCCGGCGGGCGAGACGGAGATCGCCCCGGCTTCGGGACAGCCGGAGTTCCCGGCCCATCCGGTGCCGGCGGGAGTCCGGCCGGGGGTGTTCAAGTGGGAGGGCTCGACGGTGCGGGCGACCTACAAGGACGGCAGCGCGGCGTGGGCGCAGAAGGAGGTCGGGAAGGGCAAGGTGGTCTACCTCGCACACCGCGGCGGGCTGGCGCTTTCGCGCCGGTCGGGGAAGCGCGGGCAGTTCGCCATCTGGCCCAGCGCGGGGCGGGAACTGCTCAGCCTGCCGCTGGTCGAGGCGAAGGTCGACCGCGAGTTGTCGCTCTCGGCGACGTGCGTGGTGGCCTCGGCCATCTCGACGCCCACGGGGACGGTGATGGTGCTCTTCGACTTGAACGCCACGCCGCCGCAAGACGTGGTCGTCTCGCTCAAGGAGCCCGCCCGGCCGCACAGCGTGCAGACGTTCGACGACGGGGGCAGCCTGGTCGACCTGCCGTTCGAGTTCGCCGACGGGCACGTGCGGATCACGCTCAAGACGGTGAAGTGGAATGGACAGATGATCGTGGTCCGGCGCGGGCCCGCGCCGGCGGACGATCGCGTGGCGGCGATGCGGGCGACGGCGGAGGCGGGGCAGAAATCCTCCGACTGGCAGGCCGCGAGCGGCGCGGCCTGGTTCGCGGGGTTCTACCCCGATTGGAAACTCGGCCCCGCGCTGGTCCCGCTGCTCAAGCACGAGCACTGGGCGGTCCGCCGCAGCGCCGCGGAATCGCTCGGGAGGCTGCGCCTCGCCTCGGCGGGCGGCGACCTGCGCGACGCGATCGAGAAGGAGACGGACTCCCACGCGCGGGCGGAGGAATTGATCGCCCTGGTGCAACTGCGGCACCGCGACGCGAAGAAGCTCTGCGCCAAGCTGCGCGAGTCGGCCGACCCGTTCACCCGCGCCGAGGCCGAGCGGGCCGAGGCGATGCGGGCGGCGATGGCCAAGGAACAGCATTGAGCGTCGACGGCAAACCCAACCCTCAGAGCCCTCCCTTGAAACATCCCGGCCCCTTCGTTCGCGCGGCCATTTTGCTCTCGGCGTGGCTCTCGCTCGCCGCTGCCGCGTTCGCCGCCCCGGTGCAGACGTTCTCGCTCAAGGAATACCTCGGGAATTCGTGGACCAACGAGGTGGTGACCTACCGCCTCGATGCCGCCGCGCAGGGGCCGGAGTCGGGCTACCACGTGCTCGATGACGCGGGGCACGACGTCCCGTTCCAGTTCATCGCTGGCGCGGACGGCTCTCGCTCGGTCGCGATGCTCGTCGACCTGCCAGCCTTCACCGCGCGGACGTTCCGCCTCGAATCCGGCCCGATTCCGCAGACCGTGAAACCGCAAGTCCTGCCCCCGGCCGACCTGAAGGTCGAGACGGAAATGAACCTCCTCCGCGTCACCAACGGCCTCACCGGTATCGAAATCCCCACCGCCGCCGGCGCCTTCGCCGACGGACCTTTCCTGCGCATGCGGCTGCGCTCCGGCCAATGGATCGGCGGCAGCCGGCTGGGCGCCAAGACCGCCATCGAAAGCTACGAGGCCCGCGTCACGGCCTCGGGCCCGGTCCTCGTGGAGGTCGAGTGCCTCTACCACTTCGCGGGCGGGAAGAGCTGGCGAATCACCTACCGCCTGGTCGCCCGCGAGCCGGCGATCGTCATCCGCGAGTCGTGCGCGCTGACGGACGGCTCGGTCTGGCAACTGCTCGTCAGCCCCGGCTTCAAGCCCACGCACTCGCTCGCCCGCGACCAGTACAAGCAGCGCGTCGAGAAGGTCCGCTACGGCGGCGGCGCGTCGCTGGTGCTCACGGCTTGGCCCGTCTGGTGGTCGCCGAGCAACGTCGGTTTCCTCGGGCTCTGCCGCATGGCCGAGGGCTCCGCCATCGCCCGCATCGCGGGCAAGAACACCGCCGTCGCCGCCCCCCGCGGCGACGAGCCGCTGATGGACCTCAAGCCCGGCGAGAAACAGGCGAGCGACCTCGGGCCCGACGTGCTCGACGCGATCAAGCAGGACGAGAAGAAGGCCAGCAAGACGGTCGAGCTCGCGGACGACTTCCTGGCCGCCGCCGCGGGGCAGGGGGAGCTCTGGGCCAACCCCGGCGACGACGGCCAATCCAAGAACATCCCGCTCATGTCCAACCCCGCGAGCGAGCTCTTCTTCGCCTGTCCGCTGGCGGGCCCGGGGCGGCTGTGGATGCTGGCCGCGCTGACGCTGCAGGAGAACCTCGTGGGCGACGAGGAACTGCCTGCCGCGCAGCGGATGATGGTGAAGCACTGCGAGACGCCGCTCGACCAGGTGAAGGGGATGACGCTCGAGTGGGAGTCGACGTCGCCGAACGACTATCCGCGGTTGATCTCGCGGCGAAGCGCGCTGGCGGGGCGGCCGGAGATCCGCGAGTTCCAGGAATTGCGGGCCAAGAGCCAGCCGCCGCCCGCGAAGGGGGCGAAGGTCCCCGACGGCCTGCGGGCCCGCAAACTGCTCGACCCCGCGCTGCGGATCTTCCTGGGCTCGCCCGACCAGCCGGCCCAGTCGATGCACACCGTCCACCGCTGCGAGCGGACGATGAACACCGCCGTCGCCGCCGACATGATCCTCGGCTCCGATGTCCTGGCCGAGGGCGAGCTCACCGCCGCCCTGGGCATGCAGGCCGTGCAGGCCAAGGTGCCAACGCTCACGCCCCAGGACATCTTCACGCCGGGCGACATCCGCTACGCCCGGGCCCAGATCGCCTTCCTCGCCTACAAGTTCGCCAGCCCCGGCTACTACTCGCTCGAGCGGAACTACCGGGCGAACCCCAACATGACCTCGGCCCGCTACTGCACCATGGCCATCCTCGCCTCGCTCGTCCCCGACCACCCGCTCGCCAAGCAGTGGGCGAAGGGCGGACTCGACGAGGTCGAGCGCGAGCTGAAGGAATGGACCGGCCCCAACGGCGGCTGGCTCGAGGCCCCGCACTACCAGACCGTCGCGATGTCGAGCATCCTGCTGCTGGGCTTCGCCGCCCATAACGCCGGCTTCGCCGACTTCCTCGACGACCCGCGTCTCGCCCGCTCCATGCGCTACCTCGCCCGCATCAGCACGCCGCCCGACCCGCGCTTCAACGGCCTCCGCCACTTCCCGCCCGTGGGCAACACCTACCAATTCGAGACCACCGGCCTCTTCGGCACGCTCGCGCAGGTCTACCGCAAGTCGAATCCGCAGCTCGCCGACGAGATGCTTTGGACGTGGCTGCAGCAGGGCAAGAGCAGGTCGGGCTCGATCGGCGAGGGCATGCACGACGCGACGCTCTTTCCTCCCACAACTTCGGCGACAAACGCAGCCACTCCCGCCCCCGGAGCGCCCGCCTGGGGCAGCGAGCACTTCCCCGGCTCGGGCGCGGTGATGCGCAGTGGCTTCCCCACCGAGCGCGAGACCTACCTCTATCTCCTGCACGGCGGATTCGCCGAGCACTACGACGACGACCGCGGCAGCTTCGAGCTCTGGGGCAAGGGGCGGCCGCTCTGCCTCGACTGGGGCTACAACAGCCGGATGCCTGCGTGGCTGCACAACCGCGTCGAGGCCGGAGGCTGGGGCGACATCACCCGCTTCAAGTCCTTCGAGCCGGCCGACTACCTGCGCACCGACACCCAGGGCTGGGAGCGGCAACTTCTCTTCGTGAAGGACGCCGACCCGCTGGCGGGGAACTACTACGTCATCCGCGACACCATCGCTCAGCCGGCCGCGAACTGGTGGCTGTGGCTCTACACGGAGACCTCCCCGGCCCTGGCCGACGGGGTGATCCGCGTCGCGGGGGAGCACGACGTCAACCTCGACATCTGGCTGGGCCCGGGGCTGGTGGAGAAGCTGAAGAAATGTCCGTTCAAGGTTCGCGCCCCCGCGCCGGAGAAGCCGCCGGAGTCGGTGAGCGTCGAATCGCTGGGCGACGTGCTCAAGGGGCCGGCGAACAAGGCCGACGCGCTGCTGGGCGACGCGGTCAAGGAGTCGGCCGCCGCCGCGGCGAAGAAGCCGGAGGGGACGTGGGTGGAGACCCGCACCGAGACGGTGAAGTGCTTCGACCTGCGCAACCAGAAGTGGGAGCCGCTGACGCAGGAGGGCTTGATGGTCCCGGTGACGAAGGATGAGCCCGTCTTCGCGGTGCTCTATCCGCGGCTCAAGACGCAGAAGCCCGCGACATTCGCTCCCCTCGCCGGCGGGCGCGGGGTGAAGGTCACCCACGCCGCGGGGACGGACTACGTCTTCCTCTCCGCGAAGCCGATCGAGTTCCAGGAGGGCGACGTGAGCTTCAAGGGCTGCGCAGGCGCGATCCGCGTGCGCGGGGCCAAAGTCGACCTGACGCTGGGCGAGGCGGGCGAGATCGCGTTGGGGGCCCGGAAGCTGACGGCGACGGAGGCGGCGACAAAGGCGTTCAATGGGCCGTGAGGGGGGCGATGGCTTTCAAAAGGAATTGGAGTCCGCAGCGAAACAAAAAACCCCGGCGTTCACCGGGGTTTTTCAGGCTTGCTCGGGCCCTTGCGGGTTCCGGGGGCTCGCAATGCGGTCGACAGGAATTGAACCTGCACGGGGTGTTTAGCCCCACTAGGACCTGAACCTAGCGCGTCTGCCAGTTCCGCCACGACCGCGGCAGGACGGAAGAGTGTACGGACTCCCGGGTCAGAATCAAGTCGCCCGGCCTTGCTTGACGGCCTCGACGAACTGGGCGGCGAGGCTGGTGAGGGCCTTCCAGTCGCGGGCCTTGATGAGGTCCTTCTTTACCAAGGCCGAGCCGACGCCCAGGCAGGAGGCGCCGGCCTTGAGCCAGTCGCCGGCGGTCTTGAGGTCGACGCCGCCGGTGGGCGTGAGCTTGAGTTGGGGCATGGGGGCGAGCAGGTCGCGGAAGTAGCCCGGGCCGAAGAGGTTGGCGGGGAAGACCTTCACGAGGTCGGCCCCGGCCTGCCAGGCGGACATGATCTCGGTGGGCGTCATCCCGCCGGGGATCACCGGCTTGGAGTAGCGGTGGGCCATCGCGATCACCTCGAGGTTGAGCGTCGGGGCGACGATGAACTGGGCCCCGGCGAGGATGGCGGCGCGGGCGGTCTCGGGGTCGAGCACGCTGCCGACGCCGATGAGGCAGTCCTTGCCGAGCTTGGTGGTCGCCTTGTTGATGGCGTCGAGGGCGCCGGGGGTGGTCATGGTGATCTCGGAGACATCGACGCCCCCGTCGCGGAGGGACTGGCAGACGTCGACGAGCTGGTCGGGCCCGTCGGCGCGGATGACGGCGACGAGGCCGGAGGTCTCCATGCGGGCGACGGTGCCGGCCCGGCCGGTGAGGATGGGAGCGTTGGCCATGAGCGGGTGGAACTCCAGAGGCGGGTGGGAGTGGGAAAAGCCGCGTCAAAAGCGGCGCATAAAAAGAGACGCCGCGATCAACACGGCGTCTCTTGTAATGTTCGTCAAGTCATCGGGCAACCCGCGGAGGCGGGCTTCCGCGTCTTCAGAGCGCTGCTTCAGAGCACTTCGAAGATCGACTGCGTGCGGAGCACCAGCCCCGAGGAGCCGACCAAGTGGTAGCTCTGGAAGTGGAACTCGTTCTTGTACTTCTGCGAGTCGAGCACGGAGAGGTGGGGCATCCCGTCGCCTTCCTTCCATTCGTGGCTCATGGCCTCGGCCTCGGCGGCGAAGTCCTTCATCTCGCGAAGGGTCGCCATGTAGAGGTTGTCGGTGAGCGTCTCGGTCTGGACGGTGGTGACGTAGCCAAGCTGGCCTTCGGGGTCGAGCTCGTAGTCCTTCTCGCCCAGGCAGGGGAGGGCGTGGACCAAGCCGTGCTCGGGAAGGTGGTCGCCGCTCTCGATCACGGCCTCGGCGAGGCACTGGCCGTCGACCTGAAACCGGACCACGTGGCCGGCGGGGGCGAGCCAGGTTTCGACCTCATATTCACCGTGGCGGTAGCACCGGCGGGCCTGGAGATTGAAGAGCTCCGGGTGCAGGGCGCGGCGGTACAACATGAGACGGAAAAGCTGTGCATTAGATGACTTATGGCTGATGCTCATATCACTCCTCTTCCACACGCCCCGGGCTAGGTGGAGTCCAAGATTATACCGAATTACGACCAGATGGGAAGATCTTTTGTCCCTTTTTCTACGTTCCCCGATGCAATTGGTTCGCTCGGGAGGTTTGGAGAGGGTTCGATCCCGGGGCCGATAAGGGAATAGAGCCGGCCAAGCCCTGACTGCGCCTGACTTTGCCCGTTGACGCCCGCCGGCCCGGACCCTGTTCGACCATGCCCACGCTGCCGGACATCTTTCTTCGCGTCGGCGGCGTCGAGGACGCATCGGTCGACCAGGCCCTGGCGGCCGCGCTGCCCACCGCCGACCCCCGGGCCCAGGCGCTGATCGTCCAGACCATCCTCTCCCGGATCGCCGAGGAGGGGCGCGTCGCCCTCGTCCAATCGTTCCACACGCTCCCGCGCGACCTGCAGCTCTCCCTTGCCCGGCATGGGCAGGCGCTTTACCCCGCTATGACGCGGGTGACCGCCGGCCGGCAGTCGCGCGGGCAGATGAACGTCGCCAACCTCGTCCGCGCCGCGGGCGACCCGCGCCTCGCGGGGCTGCTGACCGACCTGCTCCGTCATGGCGACGCGGCGGTGCAGCCCGTTGCCGCGGAGGGATTGCTGGAACTCGCGACGGCTTGCCGTGAGGCGTCGTTGCGCGCGGGGACTTCGCCTCGGACGGCGTCGCGCACCGAGAGCGAGATCGAGCCCCACGGAGCGACCGGTACGCCGGCCAGCGCGTCGGCCCGGGCCAACGCCCGCGCGGTGGACCATCAAGACATCCTGTTGCTGCCCGCGTCGACGATCGCGCTCCAAGGCGCGATCGACGAGGCGTTGGCGATCTTCCACCACCACCGCCAGACCGCGGTGCTGCAGGCGTTGCTGCTCATGTCGCCTCGGCCGATGCCGTTGGCGATGCGGATCATGTCGGACCGTGCCCACCCCGCGGTGACGCCCGTGCGGGAAATGCTCGCCAAGGCCGACTCGGCCGCGGCGCGCCGGGCGGCGACGGCGCTGGCCCGCCTGCCGGGGCTCGCGGCCGGGGCGCTCGCGGGCATCCTCCGCGCCGCCGCGACAGGGCGATTGCCCGACGTCATCGCCGGCGGGGCGCACCTGCTCGCCGCCGGGCCGGTCTCCCGCGCGCTGGCCCATCTGCCCGATCCGGGCCGCGCCTGCCCCGCCGCGGGGGATGTGGCCGCCTATCCCCCCGCGCTGGCGCCGCTTGCGGCCGCGTGGATCGCGGGGCTCCCGCTCGAGCCCGGGCAGAAGATCGCCGCCCTCGCGAGCTACTCGCGGGCGGCGCATCCCTCCGCTCGGCTGGCGGCGCTGCGCAGGCTGCTCGCCCTGGGGCACGACCGCGAGCCCGCCGCCCTCGATGCTGTCGCCGCCTTCTGCGCCGACCCGGACACCGCAATCGCCCGCATCGCGCTGCGGCATCTGATCCGCACGCGCTGGCAGGGGCTCCCGCGGCTGCTGCTGGGGCTTGTCCACGCGCCCGACCCGGGCATCCGCCACCTGGCCGCGTCGCACCTCGCCCCACTGGGCTTCCAGCGCTTCTGGGACGCCTGGCCGAAGCTCGACCACGCCCGCCAACTCGCCGCGGGGCGGGCCCTGATCAAGCTCGACGCCTCCTTCCCCCGGCTGCTGGGCGAGCGCCTCACGCACCCCGAGCGACCGTCGGCCCTGCGCGCCCTGAGCATCATACATACGCTCAACCAGGGTTCGCTCTTCGAGCAGCCGCTGGTCGCGCTCTCGCGATCGGCCGACGAAGTCGTGGCCGCGTCGGCGGTGCGGGCGATGGGCAGCGCGGAGAGCGAGGAGTCGCTGCACGCGATCGAGGGCGCGCTGAACCACCACGACAGCCGGGTGCGAGCCAACGCCGTCGAGGCCCTCGAGCAGCGGCAGTCGACGCGGCACATCAAGAAGCTGCTGGCGATGGCGGAGACCGACGACAACCGTCCCCGCGCCAACGCCATCCACGCCCTGATGCAGATGCGCACCAGCGACGCCCTGGGCGCGCTCTCGCGCATGCTCGACGACCCGCAGGCGCCCCACCGCGTGAGCGCCCTTTGGCTGGTCGACCAGCTCGGGCTCGTGCAGGTCGCCCGCCACGTCGCGGAGATGTCGATCACCGACCCCGACCGGAACGTAAAGCAGTTGGCCAACACCGTGATCCATCACCTCATCGACGCGATGCGCCTCGCCACCGAGCCGCACCCCCCGGCCCCGGCGCCGCCCGCGCCGGCCGCGAAGGCGGGATGAACCCTGCACCGACGCCGTTTGCCCAAACCCATGATCCGCCCACGCCACATCCTCGCCGCCGCGCTCGTCGTCACGCTCCTCCTCGCGGGTGCGCTGCATGCAGCCCCCGGGGCGATCCCCTCCGACCGCGTCGACTCCGTCCGCGAGGCCTTCCGCAACGACGGCGACTTCACGGTGCTCTTCCGCTGGGTCATCGCGCTCTTCGCCCTCATCGTGCTGATGCTCGGGGCGGTCGCCGTGCAGCGGTGGATCCAGCAGCGCCGCCTGGCCTCGCGCCCGATCCGCGTCTTCCATTCCCTCGCGAACGACCTGAACGTGCCGCTGGGCGACCAATGGCTGCTGGTGCGCATCGCCCACCAGCAGAACCTCCCCACGCCGCTGACGCTCCTGCTCTCGCCCACGACGCTGCACCACCACGCCAGCGGCTTCGTCCACACGCTCAAGCCCCGGCAGCAGGCCCCCACGCTCGCCCGCGTCGCCCGGCTTCGGCGGAAGCTGTTCAGCGCGTGACCCGGATCGGGCGCCGAAGTCCCCGTGCGTTGCGGGGTGGCCCGGCCCGGCATAGTCTTTCGCTCACCCGGCGCGTGCGATGCGCCGATGAGAGACCACAAGCGTCCACACCGCCCCCTTCGGGCGTTATCGGCCCCGCGCCACGGTTCTTTTGCGAGGTTGCCCGTGAGCATCGAGATCGAAGCGAAGATGAAGGTCGAAGACGTCTCCCACCTGGAGGCGAGCCTGCTGAACTTGGGGGCCGTGAAGGGCCCGCACATCCACGAGGTCAACACCTTCTTCGACACCCGCCACCACAGCCTGAAGTCGACCGACCAGGGCCTGCGCATCCGCATCGAGCGGGCCCGCGAGGGCAAGGACGACACGATCACCATCACGCACAAGGGGCCGCGGGCCCACAGCAAGCTCAAGAGCCGGTTCGAGACGGAGCTGCGCGTGAACGACGCAGCCGCCGCCGCCTCGCTGCTGGGCGCGCTGGGGTACCACCCGGTGCTGAGCTTCGAGAAGCTCCGCCGCAAGTGGACGCTCGACGCCTGCAACGTCGACATCGACACGCTGCCCCATCTGGGGCACTTCGTGGAGATCGAGGGCCCGAGCGACAACGTCGTGCTGGGCGTCCGCGAGAAGCTGCACCTGGGCGGCCTGCCGATCGTCCGCGCCAGCTACATCGCGCTGATGCTGACCTATCTGAGCGAGCATCACCTCACGGCCGAGCACGTCGCGCTGGATGCGGCGACGCAGTGAGTTCGCCCTGGGGGGCAACCCCTCAGACAGCCGATCAAGTCGACAATCACCCCCCGCACTCCGCCACGATCCGCTTCATCAGCAGCCCGTGCAGCCTGCGCGCCACCGGGCCGGCCTGCGCGTTGCCGACCGGCTGGCCGTCGATGTGCGTGACCGCCTGGCCGTGGGAGGTGGTGTTGGAGACGATCACCTCGTCCGCCGAGCGCAGGTCCTCGAGGCCGAACGCCCTCTCCTCGACCGCGATCCCCGCCTTGCGGGCCTCTTCGAGCAAAACCAGGCGGGTGATCCCGCCGAGGATCCAGCGGTCGGCGGGGTGCGTCCAGACCGCGCCCTCGCGGACGATGTACGCGCTGGAGGTCGTGCCTTCGGTCACCACGCCATCGCGGTGGAAGATCGCCTCGCCCGCGCCGGCCTCGGCCGCCCGCTGCCGGGCGAGCAGGTTCGGCAGCAGCATCAGCGACTTGATCCAGCAGTTGTGCCAGCGCTCGTCCGGGGCGGTGATCGCCTTGATCTGCGTCGGAGCGGAGGCGGGGTCGATCGGGTTCAGCGGCGAGGCGGTCATCAGCAGCGTCGGACGCGGCTGGGCGGGGAAGGCGTGCTCCCGCGGTCCGGTCCCGCGCGTGATCTGCCAATAGACCTTCGCCTCGCGCAGGGCGTTGCGCTCCAGCAATTCCGTGGTGATCGCCCCCAAGCGCTCGGCCTCCGCGGGCGGGGTCAGCCGGATCCCGCCGAGGCTGCGGTGCAGGCGCTCGATGTGGGCGGCCAGCGCCAGCGGCTTGCCGAAGTAGACGCGCAGCACCTCGTAGACGCCGTCGCCGAAGAGCGTGCCGCGGTCCTCGACGTCGACCGTCGCCTCGGCCCGGGGCAGGAAGCGCCCGTTGAGGTAGACCTGCGGCGCGGGCGAGGGCTTGGGGGGCGCGGGGGCCGGGTTCGACGCTGGGGCCATGGCGATGCGGGCTCTGCGGGTGCGCGTCGGCGCGGGGCCTGGACTCCCGTCCGTCGCCGAAGTCGTTCCCGAGGCAAGCCCCTCCGTTCCGTCTGTGCTGCGGCCAACCATCCTTGGTCGCCTCCTAATTCTTGTTCCCGCCGCGATCCGGTCATCCATTCCTTTTGTCGGCTATCCGCGGCCCGAAGGACTCCAAGATGCGCTTCATTATGACGACTCCCGTCCGGGTGCGGTTCAGATATTCACCACCCGCGCCCCGGCCGCGGGCTGCGTCGCGAAGATCGTCGGCTCGATGCCCGAGCGCTCCCGGTAGCGGTCGTGCATCAGCTTCGCCACCGCCTCGACGCGGTCTGTCCGCACGAGGCTGACGGTGCACCCGCCGAATCCGCCTCCGGTCATGCGCGAGCCGTAGACGCCCGCGTGGACGCCCAGCCCCATCGCCAGCTCGACCATGAGGTCCAGCTCCGAGCAGCTCACTTCGTAGTCGTCGCGCAGGGAGAGGTGGCTCTGGTGCATCAGCTTGCCGACGTCGTCCCACGAGCGGGTGCCCATCGCGTCGGCGGCCTTGAGCGTCCGGGCGATCTCGGTCACGACGTGACGGGCCCGGCGGAAGACCAGCGGGTCGAGCTTCGCCATGGCGTTGTTCAGCGCCTTCTCGGTGACGTCGCGCAGGGCCTTGACGCCCAGCGCCTTCGCCCCGGCCTCGCACTGCTCGCGCCGCTGGCGGTACTCGCCTCCCGTCAGCGCGTGGCGGACGTTGGTGTTGGCGATGAGCACCGAGACCTCGGGGTCGTCGAGCGGGACCATGCGCGTCTCGCGCGAGCGGCAGTCGAGCAGCATCGCGTGCCCCGCCTGCCCGCCGACGGAGATGAACTGGTCCATGATCCCGCAGGGGACCTTGGGGAACTCGTGCTCGGCCTTCTGGCAGAGCAGGGCCTTGGCGGCCGGGGCGAGCGTCTTGCCGTTCATGGCCTCCAACAGCGTGCAGGTCGAGACCTCGATCGCCGCGCTGCTGGAGAGGCCGCTGCCCAGGGGGACGGTGGAGTCGACCAGGGCATCGAACCCGGTTGCGGGGTTGCCCTCACGCATCCAGACCGCGACGACGCCGCGGACATAGTTCGACCAGGCGGGGTCGCCCGGGGCGAGCTTGGGCGAGACGTCGAAGGCCGCGGGCTCAGGCTCGCCTGTGCTGGCGACGCGGGCCTTGGCGTCGGGCCTGCGGTCGGCGAGCAGGAGCGTCTGCCGCTGGATCGCCATGGGCAGGACGAAGCCGTCGTTGTAGTCGGTGTGCTCGCCGATGAGGTTGACGCGCCCGGGGGCGACGGCGGCGAACTTGGCGGGGCGGCGGTAGAGCTTCTTGAACTCCGCGGCGGCGCGGGTGAGTTGGTCTTCGAGCGACGCGGCGACGGAAAGAGTCATCAAGCACTCCAACGGAAAGGAAGCATGATAGCGACTCGGGGGTGGGCGGCTGAAGCCACCCACCCTTGCGGCCCCACCGTCGCGAGGCCTGCGGCGTGCCGTTTCTGTTTGCATCCTGCCGCGCCTAGCCCTAAACTCCGGCCGCCATCGGCACAAGGATTCCCCGGCATTGCGCTTTGAATTGATCGATCGAGTTCTGGAGCGCGGCCAGGACCGCCTCGTGGCGGTCAAGAATGTCACGTCCGCCGAGGAATACCTGGGCGACCACTTCCCCGGCTTCCCCGTGCTGCCGGGCGTGATGATGCTCGAGACCCTCGTCCAGGCGGGGCGGCTGCTCGCGGCCGACCTGACCGCCGCCGAGACCCCCGCCGGGCAGGCCCCCGCGAACCTGATCCTCGCGGAGGTCCGCAACGTCCGCTACGGGAACATGGTTCGCCCGGGGCAGACCCTCAAGGTCGAAGTCACGCTCCGCGGGCGCGATGCACAGGGGTTCGACCTCAACGGCGTGGGGAGCGTCGACGACCAGGTGGCCGTGCAGGGCCGGTTCCGCCTCGCCCCGCTCCAACTCGAGACGCCAACCCCCGGAAACGCCCCGGGAGCTGCCCCCGGAACTGCTCCCGCGAAAACCGCCGGAATCGCCTGATCCAACAGCCAGACCAAACAACCCGGGCCCGCGCGACCGCCGCACGCCCGACGCCGACCACGAAGAAGGAACCGCAGCCATGGCCATGACCCAAGACGAAGTGTTCACCAAGATCCGCACCGTCCTGGTCGACGCGCTGGGCGTCGACGACGACGAGGTGACCCCCGGCGCCAAGCTCGTGGGCGACCTGGGCGCGGAGTCGATCGACTTCCTCGACATCGTCTTCCGCCTCGAGAAGGCCTTCGGCATCAAGATCAACCAGGGCGAGCTCTTCCCCGACGCGATCTTCAACGACCCGCAGTTCACGGTCGAGGGCAAGCTGACCGACGCGGGCGTGGCCGAGGTCCGTCGCCGCCTGCCCTACATCGACCTGAGCTCGCTCGACAACGACCGCGCCATCAGCGAGTTCGCGAACGTCTTCAGCGTCAACGACCTGGTGAAGTTCGTGATGACCAAGATTGCCTGAGGTAGCCGCCTGAAGCAGCCTCCTGAGGCAGCCGCCGCAAGCCGTCCGAAGAGTTCACGCCCATGCGCTGGATCTGGATCGACCGCATCCTGGAGTTGGAGAAGGCCAAGCGCTGCGTGGCGATCAAGAACGTCTCGCTGGCGGAGGAGGTGCTGCACGACCACTTCCCCGCCGCGCCCGGCCGCCCGCGGATGCCCGTCCTCCCCAACCCGCTGATCATCGAGGGCATGGCCCAGACCGCGGGCATCCTCGTCGGGCACGCGAACGACTTCGCCGAGAAGGTCATCCTCGCCAAGGTCGGCCGGGCGACCTTCACCGCCGCCGCCTGGCCCGGGTACACCCTCCGCTACACCGCCGACATCGAACGCATGGACTCCGCCGGCGCCTCGACCCGCGGGACCGTCGACCGCATCGACCCCGGCACGGGCCAGACCGTCCCCCTCGCCACCATCGAGTTGCTCTTCTCCCACATCGACCAGAACCGCTCGGGCCTGGCCTTCCCCGACCACAACTTCGTCTTCACCGACCAGTTCATGGACCTGCTCCGCCAGAGCGGTTTCGCGGTGAAGTGAGGCTTGCCTCGGCGCGGGTTTCATCCCATTTGCCGGGTGGGGCCCGCGCCCATCCCCCAATAATCCTTATTACGGATTGAATCACGGGACTCCGCCGTGGTTATTCAGGGTATTTATCAAGCAATTCCCGAGATATCTCTTGACTCCGTCCACGGGTTGCCGTATCAAGGGACTTGATTTGGTATTTCGCTGTTCCGATCGTCCCACGTCGCTCCTCCTCTCGTTTCATTTGTGCTGACGTGTGGCCGCGGAAAGCGCCTGTTCGGTTCGTGGGATCAGGCTCGTTTGGGATTGAGAGTGTCGGGGTCCATCCATGATGTGGGTCTTGCCCGTGCCGTCGGCGTTGGGTCTCCCAACGCCCTCGTGGCCGAGGCTGTGGTCTTTCCCATGCGTGCGGCAACGCCCCGCATGCTGGCTTCCGTGATGCATTGCGCGACACCCTGCGCGACGACTCCCGTGACGACTCCATGAATCCCAGCCGCGTCCACCGCCTGCTCCGGTTGATCGTCCTCCTCCAATCCCGTCAGGCGACGGGCGTGCGGGAATTGATGACGGAATTGGGAGTCAGCCGGCGCACGCTCTTTCGGGACCTCAACATGCTCCAACTCGCGGGCATTCCCTACCACCACGACCCCGGCTCGGGCTACCGCCTGGCGAGCACGTTCTTCCTCCCTCCGGTCAACCTCACCGTGCCCGAAACCCTCGGGCTCCTGCTCTTGGGCAAGACCGCCGCCGCGACGCGCTCGCGCCCGCTCCTCGAGCCCGCGCTGGCCGCCATCCAGAAGCTCACCGCCACCGTGCCCGAGCCGATACGCTCCGCCTGCACCGAGATGATGGGGCGAGTCTCCGTCGACCCCGGCGCGCAGGCCTGGCCCAACGGCGGCGGCGAGACCACCAAGTGCTACTACATGCTCCAGCGCTGCATCGACGAGGCCCGCGAGTGCCTCATGGTCTACACCAGCCCCGTCGAGCCCGAGCCCCTGCGCTGCACCCTCCGCCCGCTCGCGCTCCACTTCGCCACGCGCTCGTGGTACGTCCTGGGGCAGACCGACATCCACGGGCAGGAGACCCGGCTCTTCAAGCTCGCCCGCATCGGCTCGCTCGAGCCCCAGCAGTCGCTCTTCGTCCGCCCCAGGGACTTCTCCCCCGCCGACAAGCTTGGGCAGGCTTGGCAGCTCATCCCCGAGGGGAAGCTGTACGACATCGTGCTCGAGTTCTCAGCCAAGGTCGCCACCAACGTCAGCGAGGTCCGCTGGCACGCCAGCCAGAGGCATGAGTGCCTCGAGGACGGGCGCTGCCGGATGACCTTCCGCGTCGACGGGCTGGGCGAGATCGCGTGGTGGATCTGCGGCTATGCGGGAGAGGTCCGCGTCATCCAGCCCCAGGCCCTGCGCGACCGCGTGCGCGAGATGCACCGCGCCGCGGCCGGTCGGCAGGAGGATGCTTAGAAAACTAGTTGCGTCGCGTTGATGTGAGATCCCACAACTGCGGGAGGTTTGGAGCAGGAAAGAAAGAGAGGCCCGCCCGATGGTGGGCAGGCAGCCCGTGCGAATCGGCAATAAGGCCCCCCCTCCCCATGCCGATTCGAATGCTGACCTGCCCACCACCTTTTTCCGGGGGTCTGGGGGACCGGGGGGCCTTGAGCCGCGACGCTCAGGGCAGCGTCATTGTGGTCGACGCGTGCATTGCCGCGACAAACGCCGCCACTTTCGCCGCCCAAGATGTTTAGGGCTTGACCACGCCGATGGTCAGCAGGAGATTCCCGTAGATCCGCTGCTCGCCCGTCGCGATCGTCAGCGCCACATCCATGTCGCCCGCGATGTCGTAGAACTTGAACCGCTCCACCTGCTTGAGCGGGACATCGACGCCGCCGGCCTTGAGGATCGCGCCGAACTCCTTGAAGATCGGCGGGTCCTCGTGGAGCGCGTACTGCCCGGTCCTCATCGGCTGCATCACCTCCGCGGCCTCGATCGGGATCGCCGTCACCAGCGCCTCGAGCACCTGCGTGGCGCTCACCAGCCCGGGCGAGAGGTTGAGGTGGACCAGCGCGGCGTTTGGGCCGAGTTTCGTCGAGGCGGGGTAGTTCCCGTCGGCGATGAGGATCTTCGAGCTGTGCCCCGCCAGCGCGAGGGCCTCGAGGATCTGCGGCTGCAAAAGGCGGCTCTTGAGCATCTGCGTCACTCCCACGCGCCGGGGCCGGCCGCGAAGGCGGCGGCTCGACGCGAGGGGATTCTGTCCCACGCCCCCACGGGCGGCAAGTCGAAGGCCGCACATGCTCGCCAGCGGTACACTCAAGTCATTCTCCGCCGATCACCTCTCCGTGGGGTCGCCGATGCCGCAACCCGATCTCTCGCCCCAAGAAAACCTGGATCGCTGCGTCCGCGATCTTTACGACGTCTTTGCCGTCTACCCGCTCGCGAAGTGGATCGAGCCCGACGGCGCGTTCCCATGGGCTTGCGACGACCGTCCTCTGCGGGCCTCGCCCTTGGCGCAAATCCCCGAATCGGCCTTCAAGTGGTATCAAACTAAGGCGATCTCAAGCTGGGGCGGCGTCGACGACTTCAAGCATTTCCTCCCGAGAATTTTCGACTTGATCGCGCGGAGCGTCAACGGCCCAAAACTGATGACGCTCGATCCGATCGTCTTCGTGAAACTGCATCAAGCCGATTGGCGACGCTGGCCAACCCGCGAGCAACTGGTCTTGGACGCGTACTTCGACGCCCTTTGGCTGGCCGTCCTCTCCCGCCGTCCGCTTCAATCCGAGTGTGAATGGATGGATCCAGTTGACTCTTGGTTGAGCGCGATCGCCTACGCGCAGGCCGACCTGACGCGATTCCTGAATCAATGGGAAACGCTGGCCGCAGAGCCTCGTTCGGGATTGGCGTCTACCACGGCCCTCGCTGAGGTGATCTTCGAGACGTATGTCATGCAGCAGGGAGTGCTGCGCTACATGGAACACGATCTCGACGCTCAAGCAAAACAAATAAATGGATGGCTGTTGTCCGACGCTGTATTTGCCTTGATCGAGAAGGCCTATTTCCGTTGGGCCGACACGCCGTCCGCGGAACTCATCTCAAACGCTCATCTGGGGCTCACCCGCTGGCGCCGCGATCACCCGACGAAGCCTTGAGGTTTTGCAAATCGTCTTCCGTTCCGTGAATTGGACCTGCAACCCACGCGCCGCAGTGCCTGGGCTTTGTCGCGCCGGAAAATGTGCTTGTCCAACGACTCCCAGGTTTATACTGAAGCGTGCCTCGCAGAGTTCTTCGACGCATCGTCCACCATGTCTGTCAGGAGCTCGCATCATGCCCAACTACACCACCTCGGACATCCGCAACATTGCCCTCCTGGGCCCTGGCGCCGCTGGCAAGACCAGCCTCGCCGAGGCCCTCCTGCTCAAGGCCGGGGCGATCCACCACCTCGGCGCGGTCGAGCGTGGCAGCACCGTCAGCGACTGCACCGACGAGGAAAAGCACCACCGCCACAGCATCTTCAGCTCGCTCATGCACATGGACCATCAGGGCAGGCACATCAACCTGATCGACACCCCGGGCTACGCCGACTTCGCCGGGCAGGCGATCAGCGTGCTCCCCGCGGTCGAGACCGCCGCCATCGTCATCGACGCCGCCGCCGGGCTCGACCCCGTCTCCCGCCGCATGATGGAGCGCGCCACCGAGCGCGGGCTCTGCCGCATGGTCATCATCAACAAGATCGACCACGACAACATCAACCTCCCCCAGCTCCTGGCCGACATCCAGCAGGCGTTCGGCAAGGTCTGCCTCCCCGTCAACCTCCCCGCGAAGAACGGGACCGCGGTGGTCGACTGCTTCTTCAACCCTTCGGGCGAGAGCGACCTGGGCTCCGTCGCCGACGCCCACAAGGCGATCGTCGAGCAGGTCGTCGAGGTCGACGAGGACCTCATGGCCGTCTACCTCGAGCAAGGCGACGTCAAGCCCGAGCAGCTTCACGCGCCTTTCGAGAAAGCCCTCCGCGAAGGCCACCTCATCCCGCTTTGCTTCACCTCCGCCCGTCGGCACGACAAGCCGGAGGTCTCCGTCGGGATCGCCGAGCTGCTCGACGTCCTGCTCAAGCTCGCGCCCAGCCCGCTCGAAGGAAATCCCGCGCCGTTCCTCAAGCGCGACGGGAGCGGGAAGGCCAACGTCGAGATCCACCCCGAGCCCGATGCCTCCAAGCACGCGCTGGCGGAGGTCTTCCAGGTCACCATCGACCCGTTTGTCGGGAAGCTCTGCGCCTTCCGCGTGCACCAAGGCACGATCCGCCCGACGAGCATGCTCTTCGTGGGCGACCCGAAGCACGGCGAAGGCAAGAAGCCCTTCAAGGTCGGCCACCTCTTCAAATACCAAGGCAAGGAGCACGTGGAGATCGAGGCCGCGATCCCCGGCGACATCGCCGCCGTCGCCAAGATCGAGGAGATCCACCGCGACGCCGTGCTCCACGACCACCACGACGAGGACCGCATCCACCTCCTGCCGCTGGTCTACCCCGAGCCGATGTCGGGCCTGGCGATCACACCCAAGCGCCGCGGGGAGGAGCAGAAGATCGCCGACGCCTTGGCGAAGGTCGCCGAGGAGGACCCCACGTTCCACGTCTCGCGCGACAGCACGACCCACGAGACCGTCATCCGCGGGCTGGGCGAGCTCCACCTGCGCATGATCCTCGAGCGCCTGAAGAACCGGTTCCACGTCGAGGTCGATACCAAGCAGCCCAAGATCGGCTACCGCGAGACGATCACCGTCGCGGCCGAGGGGCATCACCGCCACAAGAAGCAGACGGGCGGAGCCGGGCAGTTCGGCGAGGTCTACCTGCGCGTCCAGCCCGGGCCGCGCGGGAGCGGCTTCGAATTCATCGACGACACCTTCGGCGGCTCGATCCCCCGGCAGTTCATCCCCGCGATCGAGAAGGGCATCCGCACCGTCCTCGAGACCGGCGCGATCGCCGGCTATCCGCTGCAGGATTTGAAGGTGAGCGTCTACGACGGGAAATACCACGACGTCGACTCGAAGGAGATCGCCTTCTCCACCGCGGGGCGCAAGGCGTTCATCGACGCGGTGGTGAAGGCCAAGCCGGTGCTGCTCGAGCCGTGCGTGAAGATCGCCGTGACGGTGCCGAACCATTACATGGGCGACATCACCGGCGACCTCTCGGGCAAGCGCGGGCGCATCCAGGGGGCCGACATGCTCGGGAGCGACACGTCGGTGGTGCAGGCGATCGTCCCGCTCTCGGAGGTGACGAACTACCAGAGCCAGCTCAAGAGCGTGACGGGCGGGCAAGGCAGTTTCACGATGGAGTTCAGCCACTTCGACCCGGTGCCGCCCCACATGCAGCAGCAGATCGTCGCGCAGTGGAAGCCGCGGGCGGAGGAGGATTGAGGATGCGGAAGCGGGCATGTCCCGCGTACCCCATTCATTGATTACGATGTTTGGCGACCTTCCCCCGGAACCTCGGAGTTCGCCATGAGCCAGTCGTCGTCGGCCGCCACCGTCACCGCGCCCCCCCTGAGCCCCAGCGACATCGCGACCTTCGCCCGCGAAGGATACGCCGTCGTCCGCGAGGCCTTCCCGCGCGAGGTCGCCGCCCAGATCGTCCCGCTCTGCTACGCCGCCTCGACCTTCAAGGCCGACGACCGCTCCACCTGGCAGTCGCGGGCGGTCGTTCCCAAGAACCTCACCGGGCCGCTCTTCTCCGCCATCTACTCCCCCAGGCTCATCTCCGCGATGGACCAACTCCTCGGAGCGGGGCGCTACAACCTCCCCGACTCCAGCGGGTACCTCCTCTTCAACTTCCCGGGCTTCTACACGCCCCCCTGGGAGATGATCGGCGGGCACATCGACGGCTCCCACTTCCACCACCACGTCCACTCGCGCGAGCAGGGGCTCATCATGCTCTTCCTCTTCACCGACGCGCCCCGCGAGGGCGGGGGCACCGCCGTCTGCCCCGGAACACACATCCCCATGGCCCGCGCCCTCGCCGCCGCCGAGCCCGAGGGCATGACCTCCGGCGTCACCTGCGAGCACGGCCACCGCGTCGCCAAGGGCGTCAAGCCCATCGAGCTCGTCGCCCGCGCCGGCGACGTGCTGCTCATGCATCCCTTCCTCTACCACGGCTCAAGCTCCAACCTCAGCCCCTTCCCGCGCATCGCCTCCAACATGTGCGTCTTCCTCAAGGAGCACATGAACCTCAAGCGCGAGAACCCCGCCGACTACTCCGTCGTCGAGCGCGTGATCGTCGACGCGCTGGCGGCGAAGGCCTGAGGCGCGTCCGGCCGACACAACCACACCATGCCCGTCCCGCTCAAAACCACGCGCCGCCTGCCTGCCGTCCCATCCCGCCCTGCATCGGGCCACAAGGGCGACTTCGGCACGGTCATCGTCGTCGGCGGCTGCGCGACGATGTTCGGCGCCCCTGCGCTGGCCGCCTCCGCCGCCTTCCGCGCCGGCGCGGGCTTGGTGAAGATCGCCACCTCGCCCCAGACGCTTCCCTTCACGCTGGTCATCGAGCCCTCTGCGACCGGCATCGCCTTCGCCCCCACCGCCGCCGGCAGCGTCGCCGCGATCGACGCCGCCGATCCCGCCGCGCGGGCCGTGCTCGCCCTGGGCCCGGGCCTGGGCAAGTCGGACCACGCCCGCGATTTGGTGATGGCCTTGCTCGCGGGGCCGCGCCGCGTGGTCCTCGACGCCGACGGCCTCAACCTGCTCGCACAGATGGGCAAGCCACGCCAGCGCCAACCCTCGCCGCGGCCCGCGCTGGTGATGACGCCCCATCCCGGCGAGTTCAATCGGCTCGCCCGTCCGCTGGGCATCGAGCTGAGCCCGACGGATCCGAAGCAGAGGCCGCAAGCCGCGGCCGCGCTCGCCCGCGCTCATCAG
Source organism: Planctomycetota bacterium (assembly GCA_026386955.1). Classification (GTDB taxonomy): domain Bacteria; phylum Planctomycetota; class Phycisphaerae; order Phycisphaerales; family Phycisphaeraceae; genus JAPLMQ01. Next base: position 6,684 of record JAPLMQ010000230.1, on the reverse strand, counting down.
GCCATTGTCGTATTGAAGGGACACCGCACGGTCGTCACCGACGGTCAGCGCGTCCGCCTCAACACCACCGGCAACCCCGCGCTCGCCACCGCCGGCTCGGGCGACGTGCTCACCGGGCTGCTCGCCGCGCTGCTCGCCCAGGGCCTCGAGGCTTTTGACGCCGCAACGCTCGCCGCCCATCTCCACGGCCTCGCCGCGGATCTCTGGACTGCCAAACGCGGCCCTTCGGGCCTCACCGCCCGCGACCTCGCGAACCTGCTGCCCGACGCGTTTCAGAAGCACCGCAAGAAATGACGATCCCGCTCACGCCTGCACAAGGGTGGACAGCTTCAGCTGCCCACAAGAGGCGGCGTGCCCTCACCCCCGCCTCTCCAGCACTTCCTTCGTCGAGAACCTGTACTTCATGTTCCGGTAGACCGCGACGTCGGTCACGTCCTCGGGCGCCTCGGGCGGGCGCACCCGCAGGTTCACCGACACCCGCGCCCGCCGCACCGGCTTGACCCGGTGGAACGTCTGCCCGTGCACGAAGACCAGCGTCCCCGCCCGCGGGCGCAGCACGACCTGCCCCTCGATGTCGTCCTGCAGCCCGCCCGGCGGAAGCACCTGCCCGCGGTGCGTCCCCGGCACAAGCACCACCTCGCCGCCGGTCCGTTCGTCGACGTCCCAGAGGTAGATCAGCCGGTTGACGTTGTGATGCTTCGCTTTGCCGGGCGTCGGCGCACAGTCTTGGTGCCACGACTGCCCCTTGCTCCGCGGGGGCGAGAACATCGCCAGCGAATACATCGGCACGAAGCCACCGGGCATCGCCGCCCGCGTCGCCTCCGCGAGCCGGGCATCGCCCGCCAGCGCGACGAAGGCCGCGACCTTCTCCTCGACCGGGCCCCAGGCGATCACCTCGCACTCGGTGGAGGCGAGATCGTCCTTGGGCGCGTCGGCATCGCTTGAGGCGGCTGTCGCCGCAACGTCATCCCCGGCCGGTTCGGCCGCGTCGCTCGCCAGCGCGGGGAACCGCAGGGCCGTCGCCTCGCGGCAGGTCCGCAGCTCCGCGAGCGAAAAGAAATCCTCCAGCACGACAAAGCCTTGGGACTCGAACCTCTCAGCCAGCGCATCCTTGTCCATGCAATGCTCCATACCGCGTGGTTGCCGCCGCACGGATGCCCGATCGTATCGCCGCTCCGCAATCCTCACCGTGCCGTCGCCGCCTTCACCTCCGCCAGCGTCAATTCCGCGTCGCTCGCCACCACCCACGCCGGCTTCCACACGCCGCCCATCCCCGCGCGGTTGTTCACCCGCACGGCGATCGTCGTCGGCACGGCGACGCCCAGCACCGCGCCGCTCGGCACCCCCGGCGCGACATCCACCATGAACGGCGCGTTCCAGATCTGCTCGGGCGTCATCCCCGTCTTCTCGCAGCTGTGGTCGAGCGCCAGCTTCCCGTCGACGTAGACCCACGCGTCCTCGTCGCAGGCCTCGAAGTACAGGTAGACGTGCTTGGCCCTGAAGTCTTCGGACAGCGTCGCCGACTGCCGGTACCACGCCTCGCCCAGGTAGCCGGGCATGCCTTGGTGCTCCCAGCCCCAGTCGAGGTCGCTGCGGACCGTCCGCCACGCCTTGTCGTCATGGTTCGGCGAGAACCATTGCTGCTTCACGCCGACCTTCTTCGGGTCGGGCGCGACGCGCCAGACCGTGCTGAGCTTCGCAACCTTCACCTCGCCCTTGGGCGACTTGCCCGCCCACGTCTGCTGCTCCGTCCCCTTGAGCGTCGAGATCTTCTTGAGCCGGGCGGCCCAGCTCGCGAAATTCGGCGGGCCCTCCGCGAGATATTGGATGTGCTCGCGGGCGGCGACCGTCTCCATCCACGCCATCAGCGCATCCCACATCTCGTCCGGCTTCTCCTCGCCCGCGAGCATGCGGTCGACGTGCCTCGCGATCACGCTATAGGCCCAGGAGAACTTCGCCAGCTCCACGCGCCGGCGGGTCTCCGTGTCCCCCGCGGCCGCCTGCGCCTTGTCGAACAGCGCGCCCGCCTGGTCGTAGAACGCCTGCGAAAACGCGGGCAGCGCCGGCGAGAACCGGATGCCGTCGGGCGGCGACTTGAGCCCCTTCCCGTGCTCCTTCTCCCACAGCCGCCACTGCAGCATCTGCCATTCCCACATCGCGCCGGCGGCCGCGCCGTAGTAGCCGAAGACGTAGTCTCGCATCAGCACCTTCGTGTCGAGCGACGGGTCCCACAACTGCTTCGCCCAGACCCACGACTTGAGGGCCGCGTCGCCGCCGCCCGGGCCTTGGTACGAGCCCTGCAGCATCACGCCCGACGCGCCGTGGTCGACGAAGAAGCGGATGTCGTCGCTGACGATCGGCAAATTCGGCATCACCGCCGCGTAGTGCGAGAAGTTCACCGTGTAGTCCCAGATCAGCGTCTTGGCGCCGATCGCCTCCCAGCCCTTCATCGCCTCCTGGAACTTTTTCGTCTCATGCACCGTCTGGAACGGCTGGCCCCACGAGTGGCTGTCGGTGCAGAGCTGGAAGACCACGTTCGCCGCGGGGCGCGTGACCTTCGGCGGCTGGAAGGTGTCCATGTAGGCCAGCGTCGAGACCAGCACGTGCGGGTGCTCCTTCGCGACCGCGTTGGCCACTGCGTTGACGTAGCGCAGCAGCGCGCCGGAGTGCGAGCCCTCCTCGTCGAAGACCTTTTTGCAGTCGGGGCATTCGCAGAAGCCGTGGTCGTCGTTCTGCGAGACGCTGACGATCGTCGCGGTCGGGTCGGCCGCGAGGGCCTTTTTCACCTCCTCGATGCTGATGCGCACGACGTCGGCGTTCGACATGCAGAGCTGCCGGCGGGTGCGTTCGCCCTTGAGCATCGAGAAATACTCGGGATGGTCCTTGAAGTATTTGTCGGGCGGGACGAGCCGGTTGAAGGTGTGGACGAACATGCCCGAGGCCGATCGCATGTTCCCGCCCGCGTCGGCGGGCACGCTCGCGGCCGAGGAATTCGTGCGGTTGTGGATCGACCACTCGGCGTCGAAGGTGTCCCAGTAGTACGGGTCGCGCAGCGCGAGCTTCGGCATGAACGAGCGCGAGACGGGCTTGAGGATCACGTCGGCGGAATGCGGGATCACCGCCGCGTCGCGCGTGTACCACCGGCAACCCAGGTCCTCCTCGAGCAGCGCGTAGACGGCGTTGACGATCCCGCGCGTGCGCCCGCCCGCGAGGAAGAGGTCGCCGTCCTTCGCGACGATCTGGTAGCCCTCGTCCCCCAGGTCAGGCGCGGCGAACAGCATCGCCGCCTGTCTCCGCTGCGTCGCGCCCAGGCTGATGACGCGCAGGCCCTCAAGCCGGGGCTCGGGGTCGGCGACGATGCGGAACTCGGCCCCGCCCATCTCCTTGAGCCAGCGGGCGAGGTCCTTCGCGGCCCGTTTCTCCTGCGGCGTCGCCTTCTCGGGGATGTTGACCACGCATCCGGCGACGCCGTCGCGCGAGAGCACCAGTGCGGGGCCCGGCGTGCCCGTGGGCGCGAGGGCCGAGGCCCACGTCGTCGGGCGCGGCGCAGAGGCACTCGCGGCGGAGGAGGCGGACGCGCAGCCCGCGGCGAGAAGGAAAACCCCCACGATTCCCGCGAAAAGGATTCGGTTCAGGATCGATCGCATGGTTCGCTCCATGAATTGAGTTGAGATGAAATGATCAGACTCGACCAGCCCCCGCGCCCGGCCAAACGGGCTCGCTCCTACGCTATCATGCTAGGCCGCGAAGCCGCGCATCTTTCCCGCGGAATCCCCGGAATCCCCGGAAACCCCGGCATTCCCGCAATCCCCTGAACTGGAGCCCACCCGTGTTCGTCACCGCCGACCAAGTCGAGCAATACCGCCGCGACGGGTACCTCATCATCCCCAACGTCCTCGCGCCCGCGCAGATCGATCTGCTCCGCGCCGCGATCGACATCGAGAACCCCGGCGTGAAATTCGGCGACACCGTCGGCCGGACCGCGCGCCTCTCCTTCTGGAGCGACACCACCTCCACCATCTGGGGCGTCGCCTCCACCCTCCCCGTCGTGGTCAACAACGTCCGCATCCTCCAGGGCGAGGACGTCGGCTTCTTCCACGGCAAGGTCACGCTCAAGGAGGCCCGCACCGGCGGCGCGTGGGAGTGGCACCAGGACTACGGCTACTGGTACGACCAAGGCTTTGTCTTCCCGCGGATGATGAGCGTCTCGATCGCGCTCGACCGCAACGACGTCGACAACGGCTGCATGCAGGTCTACCGCGGCTCGCACAAGCTCGGGCGGCTCAACCACGGGCGCATCGGCAACCAGACCGGCTGCGACGCCGACCGCCTCGAGCAGGTCGCGCGTCATCTCGAGCTCCTGCCCGTCCGCCTCAACGAGGGCGACGCGCTCTTCTTCGACTGCCTCACGCTGCACGCCTCGGGCCCGAACGACGCCGACCGGCACCGGCGGAATTTCATCATCTGCTACAACGCGCTGGGCAATCCGCAGATCGGGCTGCGCAAGACCTCGCAGGAGACGCCGTGCCCGGTGGGGCCGGCCGACGCGATCGAGCGCTTCGCGGCGGCACAGCCGGCGGGGGCTCCGGCGAGCGCGAAGTGAGGTTGAGCGGGTTGTGGGCGCGGCGCATTGATGCGAGGCCGACCCCACCGAACCCGACGGCGTACCGTCGGGATCGGTGGGCTTGGGGGAGCGCTTGGGCGCGAGCCTTCCCAAAAAAGCTCGCCCCCCGTAAGACCCGCACAAGTGTCCGGCGGAATCCGGACACCGACGCGCAAGTCCTTATTTTGAATTCGGGGCTTCGGCGTTCGTCCGGATTTTTCCGGACGCTGGTACCTATGTCTGGCGCGGGAAATCGGGCCTCGAAAATGCTCTAAATGGTGCCGCCCCTGCTGCGCTGCGTCTCCGGTGGGGTGGCGCGTCGACACCGGTCCGATGCGTCTTCGGGATCGATTTGAGGGCTGATGCGCTGCCGCTCGCGCGCCCTGGGCTTGCGGGCTTGGGAGCGGTTTTGGGGTGAATTCCCGTAAGCGATGGCGCGTCCATTGATTGCGTCTCAGGGTGCCGTTTTGGCTGTTCGGGACCAGTTCGGCCAGGCGCGGGCGACGGCGACCGTTGAACGTAAGGGAGCGTCAAAATGTCTCGCTCCCGAGCCGCGCCCTGCCGTCTTTGATGCCGCCGCCACGCGGAGGGCTTGTTCTGAGCGTTTCCGGAGGGGTGGGCCTTCCAACCCGTTTGCGAAATGGGTAGTAAATATTTTTTTGAATTCGGACGGAAAATTTCGCGCCGCGGGAACGCCCCCGGAACGCCCGGAACGCCCGGAACGCGCCGAGCGAGCGGGTCTGGGGTATGTAGTTCCGCCTTTAGGCGGGCATTTGTTTTCGCCTGATCGTGTGGGCGAGGTGGATCGGGATGAAGGAGAGCGTCCGGCTAACCCGGAGTCGCGAGGTCGCGGCGCTTCCGTATTCCAAAGACCGCGTGAACGCGGAACTCCGAACCCCAGAGCCACGTGGACGTGAGCGGCCTGTGTCGCGCTGGTGGGTTTCGCGGAATACCGCTCTACCCACCCTGCAAGAGGGCCAACTCGTCCCCCATGACCAACGACTCGCTCACGCCAACTCCTTCGGCAGCGGGCTCCAGTCCTTCGTCCGCACGCGCTCGCGGGTGGCCTTGAATTCGAATCGGTCGACGCCCAGCCCGCGGAGGATGGCGCGCTCCAGCGGCGAGTGGTCTGCCGGGTCGGGGCGGTTGAACTGCAGCGGCTCCCTGAGCGCGACGATGCCGTTGGAGATGCAGCGCAGCTTCTTCTCCGGGTTGGCGGCGACGGTGTGCAGCATGTAGCCGTGCATGAGGTAGACGTCGCCGGCCTCGCCGGTGGCTTCGAGCAGGCGCGGGCACTCGCGGATCATCTCCTTCCACGGGAAGCCGTTGGGGTGGACGCCCTCGGGGTGTTTCGCGAGGAAGCGGGCGACGGGGCCGACGGAGTCGGGGGCGAAGTAGGTCGCCCCGCCGCGCGGGACGACGTCGCTCCAGAGGCGCAGCGCGAGCAGCGCCTGCTCGGGGCTGTCGAGGAAGTGGCGGAAGAACTGGCCGTCCTTGTGCCACGCGGCCGTCTCCGTCGGCGGGGCCCAGGGGCGCTCGGCGTACATGCCGAGGTTGGCGGTCATGCCGTCGTCGATGGTGTAGCCCGGGCCGAAGGTGCGCTCGACCCCGCCGAGGATGTCGAGTGCGGCCCCCCAGAAGCGCGGGGCGATCTCCGCCGCGGGCCAGCTCCGCGTGCCCTTGAACGAGCGCATCGGCCCGTCAGTCCACGTCTCGGATTTCTCGGGGTCCATCCCCACAGCGGTGAACTGCCGGCGGACGGCGTCGACCGCGACCTCGCGCGGGACGGCGTTGCGGATGTGCAGGTAGCCGTGCTCGATGAAGAAGTCGATCTCGGATTGGGTGAGCGTGGTGGGGGTGTGGGTGGCGGTCATGGCGGAGTCCTCGAAACAAAACGGACATCATAAAAGCAAAGCGGGCGCGGTGACGAGCGCGAAGGATCTTGTAGGGTGGGTTGAGCCGTCACTACTGTCCGGGATTTCCGCGCCGCGGAATTCACGCAATCTTCGCTTGCGCCCCCGGCGCGGATCGTGCATGATCCCGTGCATGGCCGAGGCGTCGCCCCCATCTTGCCCGCAGGT
>JAPLMQ010000246.1 GCA_026386955.1 Planctomycetota bacterium | reverse complement strand
AGGTAGACGCCGCGGTCTCGCAGGACGCGGCGCGGGCCCGCCACCGCCGGCAACGCGTGAGGCTGGAAGTCCTCCACCCAGCGTCGCCCGGAGCGGTAGGCGACCACGCGGTCGGGCAGGTCGCCCGGCTCCACGTCCAGCTCCCGCACCAGCGCGTCGAGGATGGCCTGTTCCTGGCCGCCGCCGACGACCTTCGGGGGCAGGTCGATGTTGACGCACTGCACGCCCGCGTATTCCTGCGGGATCACGCGCGTCGGTCCGAGCAGCAAGGCCTTGCCGGCGTCGACCGCTTCATCGCCCAGCACGGCATGGAGTTGGTCGGAAACGATCTTGATCTGCAGCTTGTGCCCCGGGGCCTTCTCCCCAATCGCCTGGGCGAGGAAGAGCAGGCTGAAGAAAGCCGCGTCGCGCGAGGCCAGCCCGCCATTCGTGACGTTCAGGAGATGGAAGACCGCGTCGGGCGTCTGGCCCTGCGCGGCCAATTCGCCGAGAAGCTGGACGTAGTCCTCGCGGGCCCCCACGTGGAAGCTGAACGACCCGTCGGCGAATTTCGCGAAGCGCTCGCCCAACGACGCGACGACCACCTCATGCCCCGCGTCGCGGAGACGCTGAGCAAGGCGAAGCCCGAGCCCGCCGGCGTCGCCGAGGACGAGGCAGCGCGGCTTCATCTCGGAGGAAGCCGGCGCGACGGGCAGCGCCGCCGTCCGCCACGCGGGGACGTAGAACCAATCGGAGATCTCCTCGCGCCGCCCCGCGCCGGCCCGGCCCGACTTCCCGCGCCCGCCCTGCGGCTGGGGGTCGACCCAATACCGGCTGCGCTCGAAGGGGTAGGTCGGCAGATGCAGCCGCCGCCGGCGCGATTCGCCGTGGAATGCCCGCCAGTCGACCTCGACGCCCGCCGCCCAGAGCTTGCCCAGCGTGCGCAGGATGAAGGCTTGGTCGGGCTGCGTCTCGCGCGGGTGGCGCAGCGAGGCGAGGAGCGTGTGGGCCGGGGTGCAGCCGCCGTGGGCCTTGGCGAGCGAGGTGAGCGTGTTGCCCGGGCCGACCTCAAGCAGGACGCGCTCCTTCTTGAGCAGCTCCCCCACGGCGTCGGCGAAGCGGACGGGCTCGCGCACGTTGCGGGCCCAGTGGTCGGGGCTCGTCGCCTGCTCCGGGGTGATCCACGTGCCGGTGACGGTGGAGACGAACGGGATGCGCGGGGGCGAGAGCGAGACGCTGGCCGCGAGGCGGCGCAGCGGCTCGACCATCGGCTGCATCATCGCGGAGTGGAACGCGTGCGAGGTGTGCAGCCGCTTGCCGTCGACGTTCCTCTCGGCGAGCCGCTTCTCCAGGCCGGCGATCGCCTCGGCGGGCCCCGCGGCGACGCTGAGAGCCGGGGCGTTGACCACCGCGAGCGAAAGGTCCGGCCCGAGCAAGGGGGCGAGCTGGTCCGGCGGGAGCGGGACAGCGAGCATCGCGCCGGCGGGCAAGGCCTGCATCAACCGGCCGCGCGCGGCGACCAGCGCCAGCGCGTCCTCCAGCGACATCACGCCCGCGAGGCAGGCGGCGGTGTATTCCGCGACGCTGTGCCCCACCATGGCCGCGGGCTGCACCCCCCACGACATCCACAGCTTCGCCAACGCGTACTGCACCACGAAGAGGGCCGGCTGCGTCACCGCGGTCTGCCGCAGCCGCCGCTCGGCCTCGTCGCTCGGGCCGCCCGCGGGATGGATCGCCTCGCGCAGGTCGAAGCCCAAATGCGGGCGGAGCAGCTCGGCGCACTCGTCGACGTGCTGGCGGAAGACCGGCTCGGCGTCATACAGCTCTCGCCCCATGCCGACATACTGCGACCCCTGCCCGGGGAAGAGGAAGGCCACCCGCGCGGCCTTCCCGCCGCCCGGGGCCTGAGCGGTGTTGCCGCGCTCGGGCACAAGCGCGGCCCGGGCCTCGGCGGCGTCGCGGGCGACGACCGCGCGGCGATGGGCGAAGGGGCGGCGGCCGATCTGCAGCGTGTAGGCCGCGTCGGCGAGATCCGTGTCGGGGTGGGCGGCCAAGTGCTCGGCGAGGTTGGCCGTCGCGACATCGAGCGCGGCGATGGATCGCGCGGAGAGCACGAGCACCTGCACGGGCCGGCCAGAATCCGGATCACCCGCATCCGGCGCGGGGGCCGACTCGACGATCGCGTGCGCGTTGGTCCCGCCGATGCCGAAGGAGTTGACGCCCGCGCGGCGCGGATGGCCGTCGGCCGTCCAGGGCTGGGCCTTCGTGTTCACGTAGAACGGGCTCGACGCGAAATCGATCTCGGGGTTCGGCGCGGTGTAGTGCAGCGAGGGCGGGAGCGTGGCGTGCCTGACGGAGAGGACCGCCTTGATGAAGCCCGCGACGCCCGCGGCCGCGTCGAGGTGGCCCATGTTGCTCTTCACCGAGCCCAGGGCGCAGTAGCCGCGGCGCTGCGTGCTCGCGCGGAAGGCGAGCGTGAGGGCGGAGACCTCGATGGGGTCGCCCAGCGGCGTGCCCGTGCCGTGGGCCTCGATGAGCCCGATGGTCTCCGGGTCGATGCCGGCGACGGCCTGGGCGTCGCGGATGACGCGCACCTGCCCGCCGACGCTCGGGGCGGTGTAGCCCACCTTGTCCGACCCGTCGTTGTTGGCCGCCGTGGCGAGGACGACCGCGTCGACGCTGTCGCCGTCGGCGAGCGCGTCGGCGAGGCGTTTGAGGACGACGATGCCCACGCCGTCGCCCGCGAGCGTGCCGCGGGCCTTGGCGTCGAACGGCCTGCAGTGCCCGTCGGGCGAGTAGATCATGCCCTCCTTGTAGAGGTAGCCCCGCTTCTGCGGCATGGTGAGCGAGACGCCGCCCGCGAGGGCGATGTCGCACGTCCCGCCCAGGAGCGCCTGGCAGGCGACGTGGACGGCGACGAGCGAGGTGGAGCAGGTCGACTGCACGGAGAAGGCGGGGCCGGTGAGGTTGAGCTTGTAGCTGGCGCGGTTGGCGAGCGTGTCGGCGAGGTTGTTGAGGCGGGCCTGGTACTCCCCGACAGCGGCGAGCACCTGTGGGTTCTCGAGCACGTTCAAGTAGAGATAGGTCGAGACGCTCGACCCGCCGAAGACGCCGATCGAGCCGGCATAGCGGTTGGCGTCGTAGCCCGCGTTCTCCAGTGCGGTCCAGGCGGCCTCGAGGAAAAGGCGGTGCTGCGGGTCGATGATCTCGGCCTCGCGCGGGTTGAAGCCGAAGAAGCCGGCGTCGAAGAGGTCGGCCCCGTCGAGCGCGCCGTGGGCGGCGATGAAGTTGGGTTTCTTGGCGATCGCGGGGTCGACGCCCAAGGAGGCCATCTCCTCGGGTGTGAAGAAGCGGATGGTCTCCACGCCGTCGCGGATGTTGCGCCAGTAGGCGTCGACGTCGGCGGCGCCGGGGAAGCGCCCGGCCAGCCCGATGACGGCGATCTCCAGCCCCGTGTATTCGCGGGCATTTTCGCGCTCGGAGGTGGTCATCGCTTTTCTCCGGGCTCGCCGGCGGCGCGGCGGCGGGCGAGCTGCTGGGCGAGGCGCTGCTGCCCCTGGAGGACGCGGGCCGGATTTCCCGACGGCGCGCGATGCGTCCCCGGAGCCTCGACAGGTTGCCGCTCGCTCGACTTCCCGGCCTCACTCGCCGCGGCCTGCTCCTGCAGGTGCTGGGCCAGCGCGGCGACGGTGGTGAAGCGGAAGAGGTCGATGATCGAGACCGGCCGGCCCAGCGCGGTGGCGAGCAGGCTCTGCACCTTCGCCATCTTGAGCGAGTGGCCGCCGAGCTCGAAGAAGTTCTCCGTGACGTCGATGTGCTCAAGCTCCAGCACCTGCTTCCAGGCGGTGATGATGATCCGCTCGAGCTCGCTGGCGGGATGGGCGGTGGCCCCGGAAGCGCCAGGGGCGCCGGGGGCGCGGCGCGGCCCGCGGTCGGGCGCGGGCAGGGCCTTGCGGTCGACCTTGCCGTTGGGCGTGCGCGGGAGCTCGCGGAGGAGGACGATGGCGGAGGGCGTCATGAACTCGGGGAGCTGGGCCCGCACGGCGGCGCGCAGCTCGCGCGGGTCGAGCGATTGCCCCTCGTTCGGCGCGACGTAGGCCACGAGCTGCTTGTCGCCGGGGCGATCCTCGCGGGCGATCACCACCGCGTCGGCGACGCCCGGCTGGCCGCGCAGTGCGGCCTCGACCTCGCCCAGCTCGATGCGGAAGCCGCGGATCTTCACTTGGTGGTCGATCCGCGCGAGGAACTCGATCTCGCCCGAGGGGAGCCAGCGGGCCAGGTCGCCCGTGCGGTAGAGGCGCTCGCCCGGCTTGCCTGCGAAGGGGTCGGGCACGAAGCGCTCGGCGGTCAGCTCGGGGCGGTTGAGGTAGCCGCGGGCGACGCCCACGCCGCCGAGGACGATCTCGCCCGGCACGCCCACAGGCAGGGGCTGGAGCGCGGCGTCGAGGATGTAGGCCTGCGTGTTGGCGATCGCCCGGCCGATGGTGGGCGGGCGCGAGCCGTCGACGCAGCGGGACATGGTCGCCCAGATGGTCGTCTCGGTCGGGCCGTAGAGGTTGAAGAAGGATCGCCCGCGTGCCCAGCGGCCGACGACCTCGGCCGGGCAGGCCTCGCCGGCGACGGTGACGATGCGCAGGTCGGGCAGTTCCACGTCAGTCGGCTTCATGTCGGACACGCCAGCGAGGGCGGAGGGGGGCATGACGACGACGTTGATCCGCTCATCGCGCAGGAAGTTCGCGAGGTCGTGCCCGGAGCGCTGGGCCTCGTCGCTCACGAGGCAGAGCGCCGAGCCCGAGGCGAGGGCGAGGACGATCTCGAAGATCGAGGCGTCGAAGCTGAGCGAGGCGAACTGCAGCACGCGCATGCCGGGCGCGACGCCGAAGCCGAGGACCTGCTCCTGCGAGACGTTGGCGAGCCCGCGGTGCTCGACCATCACGCCCTTGGGCTTGCCGGTCGAGCCGGAGGTGTAGATGACGTAGGCGAGGTTGCGGGCGGAGACGCCGCTGGCTACGCGGCCGTCGGGTTGCGCGCTGATCTCCGCCGCGAGCGTGTCGAGGCAGAGCGCCTTCGCGCCGTGGGGCGGGAGGGCGGGGAGCAGGTCGGACGTCGTGAGCAGCAGCGGCGCCTTCGAGTCCTGCATCATGAAGGCGAGGCGGTCGGCGGGGTAGGAGGGGTCGAGCGGGACGTAGGCCCCGCCGGCCTTCATCACCGCGAGCACGGCGACGATGGTCTCGGGCGAGCGGCGCATGCAGATGCCGACGAGCCTCTCGGGGCCGACGCCCTCTTCGCGCAGGAGCGAGGCGAGCTGGTTGGCACGGCGGTCGAGCTGGCGGTAGGAGAGCTCGCGCCCGAGCGGGCCCAGGGCGGGGGCGTCGGGCGCGCGGTCGGCCCAGGCCTCGAAGAGCTGGTGCATGCAGCGGTCGCCGGCGAAGGGGCGCGACGCGCTGTTCCACTCCGCCACCACTTGCCGCCGCTGTAGCTCGCCAAGCAGCGGGAGCAGCGCGATCGGCCGGTCGGGGTCGGCCAGGGCGCCGTCGAGCAGCGTCTCGAAGTTGTCGGCCAGGCGCTCGATCGTCGCGCGGTCGAAGAGGTCGGCGTTGAACTCCCAGATGCCCTCGAGCCCGCGCGGCGTCTCCTCGAAGGTCAGGTGCAGGTCGTACTGGGCGACGCCCAGGTCGGGCTCCATCACGGCGGCGCGGACGCCAGCTACGCCCGTGCGGGTGATGAGCGGGTCGCGCAGGTCGAAGGCGAGCTGGAAGAACGGGGCCCGCGAGAGGTCGCGGGCAGGCTGGAGGCGGTCGACCAGCGTCTCGAAGGGGAGGTCGTGGTGCTCGTAGGCGTCGAGCGTGGCGCGGTGGACCCGGCGGAGCAGCTCGCGGAAGCCGGGCTTGCCCGAGGCGTCGGTCCGCAGCACCAGCATGTTGATGAAGAGGCCGACGAGCGGCTCGGTGAGCACGTGGTCGCGCCCGGCGACGACGGTGCCGACGACCAGGTCGTCCTGCTGGGCATAGCGGTGGATGACGGCCTTGTAGCCCGCGAGGAGCGCGGCGAAGAGCGTGGCCTTCTGCGCATGGGCGGCGTCGCGCAGCCGATGGGTGAGGTTTTCGGGGAGCGTGCGGACGATCTTGGCGCCGCGGGCCGAGTGGACCTGCGGGCGGAGCCGGTCGGTGGGCAGCTCGGTGCCGAAGGTGTTGCCCTCGAGTTGCCTGCGCCAGTAGGCGAGCTGGTTCTCGACCAAGTCGCCCTGCAGGCGCTCGCGCTGCCAGAGGGCGTAGTCGGCGTATTGCACGGGCGGCGCGGGGGTGGGCGCTGCGGCAGGAACTGCGGCGGAAGAGGCTTGGCCAGCCTCGAAGGCGCGGTAGGCGCGGGCGAGCGATTCGAAGACGACCCGCATCGACCAGCCGTCGCAGACGATGTGGTGCATCGTCAGGAGCAGCGTGAAGGCGTCCTCGGCCGTGTGGAGCACGCGGGCGCGGAGCAGCGGGCCGGCGGCGAGGTCGAAGGGCTTCAGCCCGTCCTGCACGGCCTCACGGTCGATCCGCGCGGCGACCTCGCCGCGGGGGAGGCTGCGGAGGTCGACCACGGGCAGGTCGATGCCCAGTTCGGGCGAGATCACTTGCCGGGGCTGCCCGGCGACGCTGACGAAGCGGGTGCGCAGCGATTCGTGGGCGGAGACGAGCTGGTCGACCGCGCGGCTAAGGGCGGGGAGATCCAGCCGGCCGTCGAACGACATCGAGGCGGGGATGTTGTAGACGGCGCTGGCGGGCTCGAGCTGCTGGATGAACCAGAGGCGCTGCTGGGCGAAGGAGAGCGGCGTCTCGGCGTCGCGCGGCCGGGGCGCCAGGGGGGGCGTCGACGCGGAGGCGGGCTCGGCGTTGCCCGCGCCGGCCCTGGCCTTGGCGGCGAACTGCTCGATCGTCGGGGCTTCGAACAGGTCTCGCAGGGTCAGTTCGAGGCCCAGGGCCTCGCGCAGGCGGGAGATGAGCTTGGTGCCCAGCAGCGAGTGGCCGCCGAGCTCGAAGAAGCTGTCGTGCACGCCGATCGACTCCACGCCAAGCACCTCCTGCCAGGCGTCGGCGAGCGTGCGCTCCAGCGGGTTGCGCGGAGCGACGTGCTCGCGGGCGGCGCCCGAGGCGGCCAGCGCGAGGCGGGCGCGGTCGACGCGCCCCTGGCCGTCGAGAGGGAGGGAGGCGAGGCGCGACGCCCGCAGCGGGACGGCGGAGCCGAAGGCGTCGGGCACGGCGAGGTCGGCCAGCGCGTCGCGGCGGAAGTCGGCGCCGTGCGAGGCGAAGAAGAGGCGGAGGCCGGAGGAGGCGGAGGGAAGGCGGAAGGTGCGGCGACGGATGAAGGAGGCGGATTCGTCGAGGCCGACGATGGCCTGGGGCAGGTCCCGACCCATCACGGCCGCGAGCGAGGCGAGCCCCTGCTGCGGGGTGAGCCGGAGGATGCCGTTGGCGGCGAGGGCGCCCTTGGCCTTGTAGCCGCGGCTCATGCCGACTTCGTCCCACATGCTCCACTGGATGGCGAAGGCCCTGCGCCCCGCGCGGCGCTGGTTGAGCACGATCGCGTCGAGGGCGGCGTTCGCGGCGGCGTAGGCGGCGTTGCGGTCGGCCCCGAGCACGCCCGCGGCGGAGGAGAAGGCGACGAAGATCGCGTCCGGGCGGTCCTTCAGCAGCGCCTCGAGGGCGAGCGTGCCGTGGAGCTTGGGGCGGAGCGAGGCGAGGAAGGAGTCGCGCGTCTCCTGGACGGCGGGCGTCTCGCGGTAGAGGCCGGCGAGATGGACCACGCCGTCGATCGGCCGGCCGAAGCGCTGGGAGGAGGCCGCGACGGCGCGGCTCAGCGCGGCGGCGTCGGTCACGTCGGCGGCTTCGTAGGCGATGTTGGCGTTCGCGCCCTCAAGGGAGCGCCAGGCGCGGACCGCTTCGGCGACGAAGCCTTCCTCCGTCGACAGTCGATCCCATTCGCCGCGTGGGGGCAGCGGGGTCCGCCCCAGCAGGAGCACCTTGGCGTCGAACGCGGCGAGCAGCCAGCGGGCAAGCGAGCGGCCGATGCCGCCCAGGCCGCCGGTGATGACGTAGTGGCCGCCGCGAACCCAGGGGAGATCGCCGGCGGGCTTCGCGGCCATGCCGACCTTCGCCAAGCCCGCGACGAACCGCTGGCCTTTGCGCAGCGCGACTTCGCGCTCGGCGTGGGTGAGGGAGAGTTCCGCGAGGACCGCTTCGGCTTCGCCCGGCTCGGGGTGGGCGGCCAGATCGATGTGGCGCGGATCGAGCCCGGGCATCTCCAGGGCGAGCGACTTGAGCATCGCGGGGACGGCGGCGCGGTGCGGGGCGACGGCCTGCGCCTCCTCGACGACCTGCGCGCCGCGGGCGACCACGCGCAGGCGAGCCGGGCCATCGGAGCCTTGGACGGCCGCCAGCGCCTGGGCCATGAAGAGCACGCTCAGGCAGTCGCGGTCGAGATCGACGTCGAGCGAGATTGATGAAACGGGCGACGCACCCCACGCGTGCAGCGCGAGGTCGATGGCCACCCCCTGGCCCGTGAGCTCGCGCAGGAGCCGAAGGTGCTGCTCCGCATCGGCGGGGTTGAGGCGGTAGTGGTCCGGGCCGATCGCGGCGAAGTCCGCGCCGGGTTCGACCCGCACCGCGCGGCCTCCGTTATTGCGTACGTTTTGCGCGATCATCGCGGCGAGACCGTTGGAGCCGGAAGCTCCGTCGGGCAACGCGTAGATCACCGCGCACTTCGCCGGCGCGGCGACGGTGCTCCCCCGCCGCTCCGCCGGGATCAACGCCCGGCGGAAGAACCAATCGGGGATCGTCCGCGCGGAGGCGAGCAGGCGGTCGGCGCGGCGGGCGACGGCGACGAACTCGCCGGCCTCGAACTGCCTCTGCAGCAGCGTCCGCTGGATCTTGCCGATGGCGGTCTTGGGGATCCGCGCGCGGTCGACGGGCAGGAGGAAGTCGGGGTTCACGCCCACGCCGTGGGCGAGCTGCCGGCGGACGTTCTGCAGGATCTCGGCGAGTTCGTCGTCGTCGGCCGCGTCGGCGACGAGGAAGACCGCGAGGCGGTCGGTCTGGGCGGCGGGGTCGCGCACGGCGCAGGCGGCCGCGTGGGCGGTGAGCACGCCGGGGACGGCTTCGACCACCGACTCGATCTCGTGGCAGGCGAAGTTCGCCCCGTTGATGATGATGACGTCCTTCGCCCGGCCGGTGATGGTCAGCCGCCCTTCGCGCAGGACGGCGAGGTCGCCCGTGTTGAACCAGCCGTCGGCGGTGAAGGATTCGGCGTTGGCCTCGGGGTTCTTGTAGTAGCCCGCGGTGATCGTCGGCCCGGTGACCTGCAGCCGGCCGACCACGCCTTCGGGGACGACGCGTTCCTCGGCGTCGACGAGGCGGAAGGAGGAGCCGGGCATCGCGGGGCCGACCTCGACGTAGCGGTCGGCGTCGCTGGACGTCGCGCGGGAGAAGTGGTGCGAGGAGGAGATGCCCGAGGAGGTCTCCGACATGCCCCAGGCGGGGCGCATCGCGGTGGGCGGCAGGCCGTGGGGCTCGAGTAGCTCGAGGAACCGCCGGGCGGTGCGGGCGACGACGGCCTCGCCTCCGTTGAGGATGAAGCGCGTGGCGGAGAGGTCCCAGCGGCGGCGGGCGATGGCGCTCGCGTGGTCGTTGACGAGGCCGAAGGCGAAGTTGGGGGCCCAGGTGGTGGTGACGCGGTGGCGGTCCATCAGGTCGACCCAGAGGAGGGGCGACTCGAGGATCATCGACGCCGGGACGAGGACCTGGCGGCAGCGGGTGAGGACGTCGCGCACGTGCCACATGACGATGCCGCCGACGTGGTCGAGCGGGAGGAAGTTGAGCGAGACGTCGTCGGGCGTGAAGCCGTCGAACTGGATCGACGCGGCCGAGCGCGAGAGCAGGTTCGCGTGGCTGAGCATCACGGCCTTGGGCAGGCCGGTGCTGCCGGAGGTGAGCAGGAGCAGCGCGAGGTCGGCCGGAGCGGGCGTATGGGCGTCGGGCGACGGCGGCGAGTTGCTCGAGGCAGTGCGCAAGTCGGCGATCGCCTCGACGCGCAGGCTCGGGATGCCCAGCGCCGGAGCGAGCTTGCGCAGCGCGGGGGCGAGCGCGTCGCTGGCGATCACGGGTGGGCGGTCGCAGAGTTCCCATCCGTTCGCGAGCTTCTGCAGCGTGGCGTTGGACTGTTGGTAGCCGGGGGCGATCGAGATCGGCACGGGCACGATCCCGCCCAGGACGCAGGCCCAGAAGGCGGGGACGAAATCCTCGTTGGCCTCGAGCTGGAAGAGCGCCTTGTCGCCGGGCTTGAGGCCCAGTCGGCGGAGCCCGCCGAGGATGGCGCGGGCCTCGTCGAGGATCTGGGCGTAGGTGCGCTCCAACGGCGGCTGGCCGGGGCGGATGAAGGTCACGCCGCGCGCGGGCTGCTCGGCGGCGGCCTGCGCGAGCGCCTCGGCGAGGTGGCGCGGGGCGTTGGGGGCGAGGCGGATCGGCTCGCCGTGGGTGAGGGAAGGAGTGGTCGATACGGATGCGGACGGCGCGACAGGCGCGGGCGCCGCCGAAGTTGTCGCGGCCGCGGCTTCGGAGGCCGGCGCGGCAGCCGCGTCGAGCCCGTGCCCGGCGGGCAGCAGGTCGTCGAGGTGCAGCCGCGGGTCGGGCCGGGCCTGCTCGACCAAGATCGCCGCAGCCTGCGCGACGCCGGGCCTCTTCTCCGCGAGATCGGCGGCGCGGTCGGCCAAGTCGGGCGTGAGCACCGGGAGCCGCAGCAGCGCGTCGCGGTCGACCAAGCCTTCGAGGGTGAGCGGAAGCGCCGGGATGGCCACGACGAAATCGGGGCGCTGTTCGGCGGACAGGATCGACGCGAACCGATGACGGAGCTGCTCCGACGACGCCGCGCCGGCGGGCACGACGTAGGCGACGATCCGGGCACTCCCAGCAGCGTCGGCCCGCATCAGCACATGGCAATCGTGCACCAGCGCATCGCCACGGAGAACCGCCTCGATCGCAGCCGGCGCATGGGCGTCGGCGAAGGTCGAGGCGGCCCGGGAAGCCGCGGCGGGGTGAGTCGATTCCATGCGTCAACGGCAAAAAAGGCGTTTCAGTTCGGTCTCATTCACGTGGGAACAAGCTCGTCCGCGCCCCGCGCGGGAACGGTCAGACGATGGCCATGTACTTGCCGAAGCAGGTCGGCGGCACCTCGAACAGGCGGACGAGGTCGACGATGGTGTGCCGCCCGTTGGCGATCTGCGGGAGCGTGCGGTAGACCGGGTCGGACCGCCCGATGATCAGCACGTCGTAGTTCCGCACGACCGACTCGAGGTCGTCGGTGAGCAGCTCCTCGATGTGCGGGATGTGCATGCTGATGAAGGCCTTGTTGGCCCCGCGCAGGTGGGCGAGCTTCACGTCGCCGTCGTGGATGCTCAGTTGGATGCCCTTGCCCAGCAGCCGCTCGGCGACCTCGACCATCGGGCTCTCGCGCAGGTCGTCGGTGCCGACCTTGAACGCCAACCCGAGCATCCCGACCTTGCGCGAGCCCAGACGGTGGACGAGCTGCACCGCTCGCTGCACGAGCAGCTCGTTCGACTCCAGGATCGTGCTCAGGAGCGGGAGCGCGAGGTCGTGGTCCCGGGCCCGCGCGAGGATCGCGCGGAGGTCCTTGGGCAGGCACGATCCGCCGAAGGCGAAGCCGGGGCGGAGGTAGGTCGTGGAGATGTTGAGCTTGGTGTCGGACTTGAAGATCCGCATCACCTAACTCGGGGTTGAAGACGACGTTGAAGTCGACGCCGGCCTTCATGCCCGAGCCGGCCTCGAGGCGCGGGATGAGGAACTCCTCGGTGGTGCCGGGAAGGACGGTGCTGCGGAGGATGATGACGTGCCCGCGCCGGCCGTGGTGGCGCAGGGCCGCGCCGATCTGCCCCGCGGCGCGGTCGAGGATGTTCAGGTCGATCCGCCCCGAGGACTCGCTGGGCGTGCCCACGCAGATGATCGAGACGTCGGAGTTCGCCAAGGCCTCGACGTGGCTGACCGTCGCCCGCAGCCGCCCGGCGGCGATGGCCTTCTGCATGAGGGCCTCGACGCCCTTCTCGACGATGGGCGAGACGCCGCGGTTGATCTGCGCGACCTTGTGCTCGTCGAGGTCCATGCCGGTGACGTCGTGTCCCATGTCGGCGAAGCACGACGCGCTCACGGCCCCGACGTATCCCAAACCAAAAACGCTGATCCTCATGGCATCACCTTCCCCTCGACTTCAGACGCTGCATCCGTCAACACGACCGACCGGCAGACGCTGCCTTTCCCCATCCCTCCCACGACCAGGCGCGGCGCGGG
Source organism: Planctomycetota bacterium (assembly GCA_026386955.1). Taxonomy (GTDB): domain Bacteria; phylum Planctomycetota; class Phycisphaerae; order Phycisphaerales; family Phycisphaeraceae; genus JAPLMQ01. The sequence goes on along the minus strand of JAPLMQ010000246.1, from coordinate 560 downwards.
CTGGGTCTGCCCGAACCGCGCGGAAATCTCTCCCTGTTCGACCTTCGCAAGGGCCCCTGCCGCTTCGATCCGCATGCGCATCTGCAGCCGACCGCGGCGAACGACCCATTCGGAATCGCCCGCGCCGGCCGGGTCGACCCGGCATTCGGGATGGAACTGCCAGACGACCTCGAACGGCACGGCCGCGGGGGCGTCGATCACGTCGACGACCTCGATCGATTCGTCCGCGCCTGCCCCCGCCCCCGGAATGAGCGTCACGCGGCGGCGATGGACTGCGGCAAATGGCGTGCGGAGATAGCCGTCGTGCGACGCCTCGATCGACGGCGTCGCGGCGGCGGGCTCCCAGCGGCGGTCGATGATCGATGCCCGCTTGCCCCAGAGGAACGGGCCGAGCATCTGCGACTGGTCCTGCCCGCCGATGGTGAGCGTGTTGTGCACGGCAGTGGCGCGGAAGCGGTCGCGGGCGGCGGGGATCTCGAAGAAGGTCGGCATGCCCGGGTCGATGAGCATGGCCTGCCCGTCGAGCCAGAGGAGGACTTGCAACGTGTCGGCGTGGGCGT
>JAPLMQ010000174.1 GCA_026386955.1 Planctomycetota bacterium | reverse complement strand
GGTTGAGCTTGATGCCGGCCTTGGGGGCGTCGAGGAACTCGGTCTCGGCGTTCTCGCCCATGTTCTCGGGGCGGGCGACGCCGCTCATCAGCGACAGGGCCCGCTCGGTCTCGGACTGGCCCGGCTCGGCGGAGTCGATCTTGTGCTTCTCGCTGGTCGCGCTCACAGGCGTCCCTTCCCGGCGTCGGCGCCGTTCTTGTCGGATTGAGTCGAGTCAAAGAAGATCTTGAGCACGACGTCGGCTTCCATCAGGCCCTCCTCGTTGGGGACCTTCTTGATCCGCATGTCGGGCATGTGGGTGATGCGGCGGAGGTTGCCCAGGTCGAGCAGGAAGCTGTAGAAGCCGTCGAAGTCGCCGGCGATCACCACGCGGATGGGCAGCTCGGTGTAGGCGGCCGCGGTGACGGGCTTGTCGGTGCGGACGCTCTTGGGCGTGAGGTGGTGCTTCGCGGCCAGCTCCCAGATCTGCTTGAGGATGACCTCGACCTCGCGCTCGGCGGGCAGCCGCTGCTCGAAGACCGCGATGGCCTCGGAGAGCTTGTCGATCTCCTTGCCCATGTCGGCGAAGTTGCGGGTGGCGGCCTCGAGCTGCTGGAGCTTGGCCTGGCGGTCGAGGGCCTCGCGGCGCATCTGGGTGATCTGCGCGTTGCGGGGCTCGAAGACGAACATGTAGGAGGCCACCGGCATCGCCAGCAGCACCAGGACGAAGGTCAGTTCTCGGAAGCCGATTCGCATGGCTGTGGATCCTGTACCCGAGGGCGGAACGGAGCAGGACGGGGGACCGGGGGACCGGGGGACGCGGGACGGCGGAGGCTCAGCGGTTGACCGCGGGCACCGCCTGGGGCTTGGGCTTGGAGTCGAGCGTGCCGGTGGCCTTGCCGTGGTCGAAGTTGAGCGTGCCCGCCATCGGGTTCTGCTTCAGCTCGCGCTTGACCATCAGCGGCTCGATCTTCTGCACGTCGATCTGCGGGTTGAGCGTCATCTCGATGCGGAACTTGCGCAGGGCCTGCCCGTCGAGGTTGATCTCCTCGCTGTAGGCGAGGTTGACGTCGTTGAAGATCGGGCTCTTGCCCAGGGTGGTCATGAACTGGGCGACGGTGACGTCGGTGGGCCCCACGCCGATGATCTGCAGGGTCGTCTCGGTGGGCTTGATCTCGACCTCGGGCCCGGCGAGCGAGTGCTGGGCGGCCTGGGCGGCGTCGAGCTTGGCCTTGTCGATGGCGGTCTGGGGCACGATCTTGGGGGGCAGGACGCGGGTGGCGAGCTCGACCTCGAGCAGGCCCATCGAGATGGGCATGTTGTTGATCAGCTCGGAGAAGATCAGCGGGCGCGGGACGCGCTCGACGAGCACCGCGGTGACCTTGGCCTTCTGCATCATGCGCTGCTTGCGCTGCTGGAGCTGGTCGAGCTGCTCGATGCGGCGGGCGGCCTCGGCGTACTTGGCGTTCATGCCTTCGAGGGTGGCCCGGGCCTCGGCGCGCTGGCGGTCGGTGACCATGTACGCGGCGATCACGCCGCCCATGACCAGCGTGAACAGGACCAGGCTGAACAGGCTCGTCCGGCGCTGGATCTTGCGTTCGACGTAGTCTTCGGGAAGGAAGCTGGTGTTGGCCATGGCGGCTTTCCGTTCAATCGGTCAGTCGGTCGGGGTCTCGGCGGTTGCGCGGGTCGGCCGCGCCACGATCAGACTTCCGCGGGGCTCAGGCACAGGCCCAGGGGCACGGCCCAACCGGGCTGGGGCTGCTCGATGTCGACGCCGGGGGTGGCGCCCTTGTGCGTGGCCCGCACGAGGCGGGCCAGCGGGTCGCCCAACTGGGCGCCGATGCGCAGGGCGCGGGCGATCTTCTGGCAGGTCGAGACGTGGTGCGCCTCGCCGCCCAGGAAGACGAGCTTGTCGATGTTGCGCCCGGCGAAGAGGCTCTGGTGGTAGCGGACGGAGAGCTGCAGCTCGTCGGTGAGGCAGTCGAGCGTGTCGGGGGCGGGCTGGCCGGCGGGGAGCGGCGCGGGGCTGGCGGCCTGGGCGCGGCGCTCGGCGGCCATGCGGGCCTCGATCATCGCGAGGCTGCCGGTGGCGGAGGGCGCGCCGACGGGCTCGGGCACGCGCGGGGGCGGCGCGGCGACGCCGCTGGCCTCGCGGATGCGGGCCTCGCGGGCGTCCGAAAAGCTCATGTTCTCGGTGGCGGCGCGGTGGCGGGTCAGGTGGTCGCCGCCGGCGTTGATCGTCTTGGCGAAGACCATCTCGGCCCCGTGGGCGATGACGACCTTGGTCGTCGCGGCCCCCAGGTCGATGAAGCAGGTCGTGCGGGAGGCCTCCTCGCCGCGGAAGAGGTGGGCGAAGGCCCGGACGATCGCCAGCGGCTCGCAGTGCATGCCCACGACGTCGAGCTTCGCGGCCTGCATCGTCTCGACGTGGCGCATCACCACGTCGCGGGCGACCGCGAGGCAGATGACTTCCTGCTTGGTGACGTTCTCGCGGACGACCTGGGCGACCTCGAAATGGCGGATGACCATCCGGAGCGGATCGACGTTGAGGCGCTGGCGCAGGTGCATGCCGATCTGGGCGTCGAAGTCCTCGTGCTCGACGCGGGCGATCTGGATGTGCTGCGTGAGCGTCTGGTAGGCGGGGATGGAGCACATCGCCGCCCGCCCCTTGAAGGGTTGGCTGCGAAGGAGTTCGGGGAGTTTCTGGGCGAAGAACGCCTGGCGGGCCGCGGGGTTCTGCCTCGCCTCCTCGGGCGCGGCGGCGGCGGCGGCGGCGACGAGTTGCGGCGGGTCCGACGCGACGACCTGCAGGAGCTTGAGCGAATCGGCTCCGAAGTCGACGGCGATCGGCGAATAACGATTTTTTGACCAGCCAAAAGCCATGGTTGCTCCACCGCCCCTATTCCGCGCGGTTCCATCCGCGAGGCCGACCGGGGCCCTCCGCCGGGGGCGACGCCTGCGCGCCGCATCCCGGGGGTCGTCCAGTCCAACATCGACCCGTTCGCCCAGGTGGTTTAGGCGGACCTTCGCCGGAAACCCCTATTCACGGGGCAATAACCGGTTGCGCGGGCAGGGGTGGATCCATCGCCTGTCAGGCCGCAGGCGAGGCGAGGCGCAAACAAACGCCCCGGGCTGCGTGGGAGTGCGCAGCCCGGGGCGGTTTGCGGGGAGGCGAAGGCTGTGGGCCTTGCACCCCATATAGGAGGTCTGTCCAACCTTAATTACGCACGGCCTCGCAATAGGTTCACGCCATCGAAATAAATCTCAGTTCAAGGCGCGAAATCGCGGCCCATAACCCTCGCGGGCCATCGTTAAGGCAGGCAGACACCGGTTTGCAAAAACCCCAGGCAGACTCGGGGGGGATGCTGCCTGGGGGGAGTACCCGGGTTGAATCGGGGGGGAGAAATCAACCCGAGCTTGGGGGCTTCGCAAGTCGCTCCCGAAAGCCCTCGCGGTGATGAGTTGCTCTCGTGAACGACGCTTGATACTAGGCGCGTGTCAAGATGGGTCAAGCATGCCGGCTATGACTTTTCCACATTATTTTCGACCTGCGTTCACGCCCTCTCAAAGCATCAATCAGACGCCTCTCCAAAGCCCAGGCACTTCGGTGCATGGGACCGAATTTGCATCTGAAAAGGACCATCCGCAACGCCTCCGCCCCGCCCGCTACGATAGGCCCCATGAATCATCTGACTCCGAAGGAAATCGTCGCCGAGCTCGACCGCTTCATCATCGGGCAGAACGCCGCGAAGCGGGCCGTCGCCGTCGCCATCCGCAACCGCTGGCGCCGCCGGCAACTCCCCGCCGACATGGCCCGCGAGGTCAACCCCAAGAACATCATCATGATCGGCCCCACCGGCGTGGGTAAGACCGAGATCGCCCGCCGGCTCGCCAGCCTCACCGGCGCGCCGTTCATCAAGGTCGAGGCGAGCCGGTTCACGGAGGTCGGCTACCACGGGCGCGACGTGGAGTCGATGGTCCGCGACCTGGTCGAGCAGGCGATCAACATGGTCCGGGCCGAGCAGGCGACGCAGATGCGCGAGAAGGCGACCTCCGCCGTCGCCGAGCGCTTGCTCGACATCCTCCTGCCCGGCAGCCGCCCTGCCTCCGGGCTTGAAGACGGGCGCGACGACGGACAAGGCTTGGTCGTCCCCGGCTCGGAGGACCAGACCCGCCGGCGGCTGCGCGAGCAGCTCGACGCGGGCCGGCTCGACGACCGTGAGATCGAACTGACCATCTCCTCCAAGCCGCAGGCCGGCGCGATGTTCGCCAACATGGGGCTCGACCAGATGGACCCCGACATGGCGGGGATGTTCGAGCGGCTGATGCCCGAGAAGTCACGCCGCCGCCGACTGACCGTCGCCGAGGCCCGCCGCGTCCTCCTCGAGCAGGAGACCGACAAGCTGCTCGACAACGACAAGATCACCGCCGAGGCCCTCGAGCGCACCTGCGACAGCGGGATCATCTTCCTCGACGAGATCGACAAGATCGCCTCGCCCTCGGACGAGAAGGGCAAGGGCTACGGAGGGCCGGACGTCTCCCGCCAAGGCGTGCAGCGCGACCTGCTCCCCATCGTCGAGGGCACGACCGTCACCACCCGCCACGGCCCCGTCGAGACCGACCACATCCTCTTCATCGCCGCGGGGGCGTTCCATGTCGCCGCGGTGAGCGACCTGATGCCGGAGCTGCAGGGGCGCTTTCCGATCCGCGTGGAGCTCTCGCCGCTGACCAAGGCCGACTTCGTTCGCATCCTCAGCGAGCCGCGCGGGGCGTTGACGCGCCAGCAGCAGGCGCTGCTGGAGGTCGAGGGACTGAAGATCGAATTCGAGCCCGGAGCGATCGACGCGATGGCCGACCTCGCGGCCCAGGCGAACGCGCAGTTGGCCGACATCGGGGCCCGCCGGCTGATGACCATCGTCGAGCGCGTCTTCGAGGAGCTGCACTTCGACGCGCCGGAGTTGGCCGCAAAGGGCGAGACGAAGATCAAGATCACCAGCGCCTTCGTCCACGAGCGCGTCGGCGTGATTGGGAAGCAGAAGGGAAAGGGGTGGTTCTCGCTGTGATCAGTGCGACGAGACAATCACCGGCGCGTTCGCGATAGAAGAAGGAAGTCCCCAAAAGCCCAGCCACCGCGTGGCTGGGTTTTCCCCCGTCCCGCACACCGCATGGCCTCACCGCAGACACATGCCGCTCCCGCCCCGCCGCGCTCGGTCCCGCGCCGCGTCGCCCGCGCCCTGCTTTTAACCGTCCTGCTGCCGTTCATCCTCGTCGCCCTCGTGTTGACAATGATCGTCCTGATTCCGATCACCGGCTGGTTCATCGTGAACGGCTTCCAGAGCGACCGCCGCTTCTGGCGCAAGGCCAGCCGCGAAGGCCGTGTCGCCTCCTGGCCCGACATCCGCGCCCGCCTTGAACACGGCGAGGGCACGTTCATCATCGACTTCGGCGCCGAGGGCTGGTGCGACACACAGGGCTATTGGCTCACCACAGACCCCGCGGAACTCGACCCACAGGCCATTTGCCCGCGCTGGGCCACGCTGGAGGGGCAAACCTACCGCGCGATCCACGCCTTGGTCACCGGGCGCAGCGACCTCGAGCGCTGGACGACCCAGCACCTCGCCCCGCGGGCAGGCGAGGCCAAGTTCGTGCGCATCCCCCGCAAGGCGATCCAGAGCCAGCTCGACGCGCAGGCCAAGCGGGATCGCGTGCTGCTGGTGTGGCATGATCAGGCGGGGAGTATTGAGAGCATCGCATCGGCGGGCACACAGGCATAGCACGGAAGCGGTTCGCGAAGATGGCCGTTGGCTTGAGGCCAGACAATGAACTCAAACAAACCCACGCCCGCGCCCGACTGCTCGGCAGCCATTGAAGAATTGGGCAAGTTCGAGAAGCGAACACGATGGATGTTTTGGGCACTTCTCCCTTTGCAGCTTCTCCTATGGCTCGCGATGGTCATACCGGGCCTCATCGGGCTCCTTGTTGTGTCCACGCCACTCCTCATTTTGGCCGCCAGAGAAGACCGCCGCTTTTGGCGTCGAGCTGGCGAAGCGGGACGAGTCCTTCCTTGGCAAGAAGTACGTGACCGCCTCAATCGCGGCGAAGGAACACTCGCGTTGGCAGTCGGCCCCAAGGGGCACAATGAAAGAATCGGTTACTGGCTGCCCCAGCGCGCCGCTGATCTTGACCCGGAATCGCGGTGTCCGCGGTTTGAGCTTTTCGAACGCGACTCCAGCGAAGGCTGGAGGCTCATTCTCGAAAACGAGACCGAACTGGACGTGTGGGCGCTAAAGTGTGTCGTTCCTCACCTTGGGGACGCCTGTTTCCTGCGCATTCCCAAGAAGGCCGTCCGGGCCGAACTCACCGATGCCGCAAAACGCGGATGCGTGTTAATGCTTTACTTCGACAACTGCGCGAGCATTTCCGAAGCGTGGGTCGATGAGGGCGTATTCCACAAAGACACCCCCGACGATCCTCCCACCCGATCAAGCCCACCCAAGATTTGAACCGACAATGAAAGGGCCAAGGCCTACACTTCGGCCACCGGGGCGGTCTGCGCGCGTCGAGGTCCGAGAACACCCGTCCGTGGAATTCCGCCCCGCCGCTTCCCCCCGACCATCGAAAGACGACTCATGCCCTCGATCGATTGGCTCATCCTCACCGCCGCCAATCCCATCCAGGCCCGCGGCTACAACGCCCAGATGCAGGCCCGCAAGTCGCAGGGCCTCCTCGGCGACGTCGCCAACTGGCGCGTCATCCCCGACCCGCGCGGGCGACGCGTCGGCTCGGGCGGGTCGACGCTTTGGGTGCTCCACGAACTCGCCCGCTCGCTCCTGGGCCGCAAGCCCGACGCCAAACACGGCGCGAAGAACATCGCTGACCTCTTCGCCGGCCAGCGCATCCTCGTCATCCACTCCGGGGGCGATAGCCGCCGGCTCTGCGCCTACGCGGCGCAGGGCAAGGTCTTCACGCCGCTCCCCTGTCCGACGCGCACGGGGACGCCCGCGACGCTTTTCGACCTCATCCTCGCCAACCTGCTCGCGCTGCCCGCGCCCGCGGGAGGACAGGTGCTCCTCGCCGCCGGCGACGTGCTGCTCACCTTCGACCCGCAGGCGGTCGACTTCACCAAGCCCGGCGTCGTGGGCGTCGCCTACCCCGGCCCGATCGACCGCGGGAGCAAACACGGCGTCTACATCACCGACCGCGACGGCGCCGTCGTCGACTTCCTGCAGAAGCCCGACGCCGCCACCGCCCGCTCGCGCCACGCCGTCGACGCCGTCGGGCGCGTCCTGGTCGACACCGGCCTGGTCAGCCTCGACCCGCCCAGCGTGCAGGCCTGGCTCAAGGCGGGCGGCGTCTCGCTCTCGGGCAAGCGGCTCTCCATCGGCAAGGGGCTGCTGCGCGACGTGCTCGCGGGCAAGACCCCACCCGTCGACCTCTACGAGCAGGTCCTCATGGCCATGCCCGAAAAACTCGACCGCGAGGCCTACCTCAACGCCGTCATGGGCTCCGCCGGCCGCCCCGCCGAGCGGGCCGCGCACCGTCGACGGCTGGCCCATTTCCACCGCTGCCTGCACCGCCATCCGTTCCACGCGAACGTGCTGCCCTACTGCGACTTCTTCCACATCGGGACGAGCCGGGAACTGCTGACCAACGTCAACGCGCTGGGGCGGACCGCGACGGCCTACCGCTTCGCCAACTTCCACCGCGCCGTCGTCGCCGACCGCGCCGCGCTGGAGGGCTCGTTCGTCCACAACACCATCGTCAGCGACCCGCGCACGCACACCGGCCAAGGCGTCTTCCTCGAGGCCGTCAACGCCCGCGGGCCGGTCGAGCTGCCGGGGCAGAACATCGTCGTGGGCTGGCCCGCGAAGGCCCGCACGCCGCTGCGGCTCCCGGCCGACTGGGGCGTGGTCTGCCTCCCCCTGCGCGGTACCGACTGGTCGGTCGTCCTCTTCGGCGTCGACGACGACTTCAAGACGCCCTGGGCCCGCGGCGGCACGTTGGGCAACCGCCCACTCCCCGAGTTCCTCGCCCGCCACGGCGTCGACCCCGCGAGCGTCTGGCCCGACCGCGACCCTGCCAAGCAAACCCTCTGGGAGGCCCGGCTCTGGTCCGTCGGGCCGATCGACGCGGTCCTGCGGCAAACGCTCTGGCTCTGCGACGAGCGCTCTCGCGGCATCCCCGCCGGGTGGCTCGAGGCCCCGCGCGTCTCGATGGAGATGCTCATCAAGCGCGTCGACCATCAGCGCCTCATCGCCCATCGGCTGGAGATCCAGCGGCAGAGCGACCTCCACGAGCTGGGCCAGCGCCTGCTCGACGAGCCGTGGCTTCCCGCGGCCGCGGTCATCGCCTCGCTGCACCACGCCGACGAGGCCACGCTCGCGCTCGACCAGCTCGCCCGCGTGATCGCCACGCACGACGAGCCGCTGCTCCACGCCCGGCTCTACCGCCTCGCCGACCTGATCCGCCAGCGCTTCCCGCTCGCGGGCCAGACGGGCTCGCGCTCTGCCGGCTCGCGCCGCTCCGCCTCCGCGGGCAAGGCCGTCCCGAAGCTCCCGGCCGACGCCGACCAGGCCTCCGCCGCCGCCATCGCCCGCGCCGTGGCCCAGAGCATCGAGCTGCCCGACCAGCCGCGCAAGGCGGCGGTGCTGCCCGACCAGGCGGTCTGGGTCACCACGCCCGTGCGCCTCGACTTCGCCGGCGGTTGGTCCGACACGCCGCCGATCTGCACCGAGCTGGGCGGGGCCGTGCTCAACGCCGCGATCACGCTCAACGGGCAATACCCCGTGCAGGTCATGGCCAAGCTGCGCGACGACCCGGTCGTCTCGCTCAACAGCATCGACCTGGGACGGCACATCACGCTCACCGACACCGCGGCGATCCACGACCACCGCGACACCAGCGACTGGGCGGCCCTCCCCAAGGCGGCCTTGATGCTCGCGGGGATCTGCCCGCGCGACCCACAGGCGAAGCTCGCCAAGTGGCTCGACAAGCTCGGCGGCGGGATCGACATCACGCTCTTCTCCGCGCTGCCCAAGGGCTCGGGGCTGGGCACCAGCTCCGTGCTGGGCGCGGCCATGCTCGCCTGCCTCGCCCGCATCGTCGGCGAAAACCTCAGCGCCGAGCGCCTCATCGCCCGCACCAGCCTGCTCGAGCAGCTCATGACCACCGGCGGCGGTTGGCAGGACCAAGTCGGCGGCGTCACGCCCGGCATCAAGCTCGTCCGCACCCGGCCTGGCCCGGACCAGACGCCGAGCCTCCAATGGACCGTCTTCGACCGCTCTGCGGGCAACCCGTTCCGCAACCAGCTCCTGCTCTACTACACGGGCTACCGCCGGCTCGCGAAGCACATCCTGCGCAACGTCGTCAACCGCTACCTCGCCCGCGACCCCGAGGCGCTCGAGGTCATCACCCGCCTCAAGGCCGGGGCCGAGAAGATGAAGGCGAGCCTCGACGAGCGCGACTTCGCCGCGGTGGGGCGCGGGGTCGAGGACTACTGGACGCTCAAGAAGCGATTCGACCCCGGCTCGACCAACCCCACGATCGAGGCGCTGCTCCGCCGCGTGCAGGGCGACCTGATCGGCAAGCTGCTTCCCGGGGCGGGCGGCGGCGGGTTCGTCTTCATGGTCGCCCGCGACGAGGCGGCGGCGCAGCGCGTGCGGCGCACGCTCGAGGCCAACCCGCCCAACCCGCTCGCGCGGTTCTTCGACTTCGACATCGACCCGCACGGGCTGAAGGTGACGGTGCTCTGAAACCCAGGCATCGGCCCAGGCATGCGTCGCCTGCGCCTTGAGCTTCGGCGCGGTTGCCGCGCCGTGCGTGCCTCGATGTGCGCATGAAAAAAGCCCGCGAACCGCTGCCCCATGTCAAGTGAAGTTAGCCACAAGGGCTGGTTTCAGTGTTGTCAGGCAGGTGCGGGCTGTACTGAAAACCATCGGCGGTCGCGCGCCCGAACTTGAGGGTTTCGCGAGGTCGTCCCGTCCGCCAGCCTGCGTTGGCGGAGGTTCTCGGAATGACGCTTGCGCTTTCTTGCCCAAAATCCGTACAAAACGCTAACACGGGCGGGGCAAAATCGATCCGCCCCGTTTGGCTCGCCCGCACGATCCGACCCGATTGTCCAGAATCGGACTTCGGGAATATCCACGGGTTGTTTTCAACGCCGCTACGATTATAGTTGGCCTCAAGGCAGGGCCTGAGTGTTACCCCTGACCGCATTTCGACCTGCGCTCTCGAAGGGGTTCGGCTTGATCTCCCTGACTGTTCTTAGGGGTTCGCACAAGGGTGAGGTATTGGAGCTGCCTGAGGGCGGTTCATACCGCATCGGCAGGCGCCCCAGCACCTCCAGGCCGCTGCCTTCGCCCCTGAAATTCGAAGACCGGAAGATGTCCCGCCGCCACGCCGAGGTCTGCTGGCTCGACGGCGCGTGGTACCTCGTCGACCTGCACTCCACCAACGGCACGTTCGTCAACCGCAAGCGGATGGAAGGCCGGATGAAGCTGCGCGAGGGTGACCTCGTCCAGATGGGCGACACGCTTTTCGCCGTCGGCGATCCGGCTCCGCACCTGAAGCCCGCCGACCCCGACGAACCCAAGGTGGCGGCCAAGCCCGCCAAGCCGGTCGCGCGCCCGGACAAACCCGGCGCCCCGGCGAAGGGCCTTTCGGAGGACGACGCCGCGGACGTGATCTCGGCGATGATCGCGGGCGAGGACGAACTGGCCGCGCCGGCGGGCGTCTCGCTCAAGGACAGCCTCGACCTCGACGGATCGGAAGTCGGAGAGCCGGGCTCCAGCGGCTCGCGCACCGGCGCGGGCGAGACCTCGGCGGGCCTCCCGGCATTGCTTGACGATGACGATGATGACGACGGGATGGTCGGCCGCGCGCCCAGCAAGCCCGAAGCCCGCCGCCGCGAGGCCGAGCCGGGCAAGCTCGACGCGATCGACGAACTCGACGACCTACTGGTGAAGGAGACGGAGGCGCCCAAGGCCGCCGTGGCGGCGCCGGCTCCGACGCCCGCGAAGGCTCCATCGGTCAAGCCCGCGCCGAAGCCTGCTCCCGTCGTGCCGCCCCCCGCCGCGGTCGCCAAGGCATCGGACGACGACCTCGACCTTTCCGACGAACCGACGACCCTCGCGAACCAAGAGGCGGAGGGCGAAGACCTGTCGGACCTCGACCTCGCCGCCTTGGGTTCCGCAGAGTCGGCCAAGGGCGAGCAAGGCCCGGCCGCCGAGATCCTGCTGGACGACGCGGAAAGCGCCGCCGAAGAGCCGACGGACGTGATCGAGTTGCCCGCGGAGCCGGTCCCCCGCGCGGCTGCGGCTCCCGTGGCGGCGACGCCGGCAGCGTCCGAGCCTGCCACGCTCGAACTCGAAGATGAAGTGGCCGAGGAGCCGGCGAAGATGGCGGTCGAACCGCCCGTCGAAGCCGCGCCCGCGGTCGAGGCGATCGAGCCCAAGGCCGACAAGCCCGGGAAAATGGTCGCCACCAAGGCCGAGGAAGAGGTCGGCCTGTCGATGTGGGCGGCCCCGGTCGACGAGCCCGACACGCTCGATCTCTCGGTGACCGGCCCCGCGGAGGACCTCGCGGTGGGCAAGCCCGCCGCGGCCCGCGCCGAGGCCCCCGAGGCCGATATTGAAATCGAAGTCGAGGGCGACGCCGCGGAGGTCGTGGATCTCTCGGCCGAGCCCGCCGCCGAGGAGTCCGTCGCTCACGAGGGATTGATCGACATCGACGCCGGCCTCGACGGCGAGGCGATCTCCCCGGACGCGACGGAGGGCCTGAGCGAGGCCGAGTCGCTGGCCGACGAGATCGCCGACGCGGTGATCAGCGAAGACAAGGGCAAGCGGACGAGCGCCCCGGCCAAGCCAGCCAAGGCGGGGCGGTCGAAGTGGGTGATGGTGGGCGTCGTCGGCGTGGTCTTGGCGGTGGTGGGCGTCGGCGCGGTCTTCGCGTTCCGCACGGCCTTCCCGCGGCCGACCCCGTCGCAGGAGGCCCGCGAGCAGGCCAAGAATCATCCCCCCGCGCCAAGCGTGCCCGAGTTGCCCAAGGCCCCCGACAAGCCCGCGACGCCTGAGACGCCCGCCAATCTCCCGCCCCCCGGCGAGGTCGAACGCAACGGCACGATCGACGGCGCCCCCACGGCCCCGCCGTCCACCGTCGAAGGCGTGCCGGCGACGCCGACAACCCCCGCGAATCCCACCACTCCTCCCTCGCCTCCGGCCCCCACCGCCTCCACGCCCGACGTCCCCGCCGTCCCCATGCCCGAGGCGAGCGCGCCCGACAAGACCGAAGCCTCGCCCCCGGAAAAGCCCACGGAAAAGCCCGCGGAGAAGCCGGCTGAAAAGCCGAGCGACGCCGCGCCTTCCACCGCCGTGCCCGGCCCCGGCAGCGACGCCGCTAAACCGTCGGATTTTGCGCCTTCGACCCAGCCCGTCTCCCACGCGACTCCGCACGCGGCGCCCAAGGCCGCCCCCGCCGCGGTCGCCGCCGCCCCGATCCCCGCGCCGCCTTTGGCGGGGACCGCGTTCCTCCTCGACGCCTCGGGCGCGCAGATCGACGCCTTCCCCCTGCTCATCTCCCAGCTCGACGGCATGCTCGCCCGGATGGGCAGCCAGGACCGCTTCACCGTGATCGTCTTCCAGGGCGGCAAGGCGATCGAGCTCGGCCCCGCCGGCCTCCGCGCGGCGACGCCCGCCGCCCATCGTCAAGTGATCGACGCGCTCAAGGCTGACCCCGCCAAGGTCACGCCCCACGGCTCGCCCGACGCCGACCAGGCTCTCCGCCTCGCCTTGAACTACCACGTCCGCGAGATCCACCTGCTCTCCGACCGCCCCACCGTCGGCAAGACGCCCGGCCCCGAGCCGATCTTCAAGCTGCTCGACCAGTTCGACCCCGCCCGGCGGACGCAGATCCACGCCGTCCACTTCTTCTATGCCGACAGCCGCGACACGCTCCGCTCCGTCGCGAGCCGGTACCACGGCACCTACCGCTTCGTCGAGGACAAGCAGGTCCCCGGCTCGCCCGTGGGCGTGATGGACGCCGTGCTGCTGGGCGCGTCCGACGCGCCTGCCCGTCGCGCGGGCGGGTGAGGCGGGCGGACCATCGTCGACATCAGCCACATTGAATTGATTGAATGGATGCAATTGAACCGGGCGAACGCGCTCAGGCCGGCGGCTTGGACTGCGCCTGCTGCTTCGCCTCGAGCTCCGCGACGCGCCGCTGCAGCTTGCGGAACTCGCCCATCAGGTCGGGTAGGCGGGCCATCGCCAGCACGGTGCGCTTGGCGTCGTTGAGCTTCTGCGCGGGCGTCCCGCCGTATTGGGTCTTGGGCTCGAGGTCGGTCATCACGCCCGCTTGGGCGGCGATCTGCACCTGGTCGCCGATCTTCAGGTGCCCCGCCGTGCCGACCTGCCCGCCCATCACGACGTAGGCGCCGGTCTGGGTCGACCCGGCGATGCCGACCTGGGCGACCAGGAGGTTGTGCGGGCCGAGCGTGACGCCGTGCCCGATGGCGACCAGGTCGCTGAACTTGGTGCCCTTGCCGATGCGGGTCGAGCCGACGGTCGCGCGGTCGATGGCGCAGTTCGCGCCCATCTCCACGTCGTCCTCCAGCACGGCGTTGCCGACCTGGGGGATCTTGTGGTGGGCCCCGCGGTGGGTCGCGTAGCCGAAGCCGTCCTGCCCGATCGAGCAGCCGGCGTGGAGCGTCACGCGGTTGCCCAGCACGCAGAAGTCGTAGACCGTCACGTTGGGGAAGAGCAGGCAGTCGTCGCCGACCACCGCGTCGGGCCCGACATAGCTGTGCGGGTAGAGCACGCTCCCCTTGCCGACCTTCGCGCGGGCGCCGACGTAGGCGAACGGGGCGACGCTGGCCTCGGGATGGACCTGCGCGGTGGGGTCGACGAAGGCCTGCGGGCTGACGCCCGGCGCGGGCTTGGGGCGGTGGCCGTGCAGCGCGACCACCGCCTCGCGGAAGGCGAAGTAAGGATCATCGGCGATCAGGACCGTCTTGCCCGGGGCCTGTTCGGCGTCGGCGGGCGAGACGATCACCGCCGCGGCGGTGGAGCTCGCCACGAGGCGGACGTACTTGCGGTTGGCGAGGAAGCTGACGGCGTCGCCGCCCGCCTCCTCGAGGCCGGCGCAGCGCGAGACGCGGAGCGACCCGTCTCCGCGGACACGGGCGTTGATCTTGCCCGCCAGTTCATCGAGGGTCATGGGCATGGGTTGGCGTCGCGTGCGGGGATCGGGCGGAGATCGGGGGCAACAACTTCAGGGCCAGGCAACGTCCGGCGCCGGTGTCGACGTCGTGGTCAGAGCTCGACGAACTCCATGTCGGGCGTGGCGTCGTGCTCGGCCGCGGGATGGCGGACGTCGGTGACGAAGACCCCGCCGATCTCCTGTCGCACCTTGGCGGCGTCGTACACGCCGCGCGGGCCGAGCCCGCACGCGGCCAGCAGGTCGAGGGCGATCTGCCCCTCGGGGCGGGCGAACTCGGTCGCGGGGATCGCGGCCGCGAAGCTCTGCAGGAGGCCCGTGGCGTTCTCGAAGGTGCCCGCCTTCTCGGCCCAGGTGACGCTGGGCAAGAGAAGATCCGCCTTGGCGGCGACGTCGCTGGCGAGCGTGTCGAGCAGGACGACGAACTTGCCCTTCACGGCGGCGGCGAGTTCGGGCGTCGCCCACGTCGCGGCCTCGTTGTCCTTCGCGGCGTAGTTGCCCGTGAGCAGCACGGCCGCGGTCTTGGTCGCCTTGTCGCCGACGCTCGCCACGAAGTCGGCGAAGGAGAGCACCTTGGCGGGGTCGCCCGCGACCAGCTCCAGGGCCCGGCGGACGCCGCGGCTGTTGGGGCACTTCTCGGCCCGGATGGTGTAGCCGCCGGGGAAGGCCTTGTCCTGCCCGCCGACGGGGATCGGCCCGACGCCCAGCACGGCCGCGGGGTCGATCGCGCGGGCCAGCTTCGCGAGCAGGTAGGCCTCCTCGCAGGCGAGCATCGGGCTGACCAGCAGAGCCAGCGCGCCCGGCCCCTTCTCGGCGGCGGCCTTGGTCAGCCCCTCGCGGGCGGCCTCGTAGGCGCGGGGCCATTCGGTGTCGATCTGCGAGCCCAGCTGCATCCGCTTGGGCGCCCGCAGGCGGTTGGTGCTGTGGATGAACTTCCACCCGTAGCGGATCTCATCGCTGGTCCACCACTTGTTCACGTCCTTGTTGAACCGCGGCTTCAAGCGGTAGATCTTCCCCTCGTTGTGCTCCAGCGAGATGTTGTCGCCCGAGGAGGTGATGCCGTCGATCGAGGGCGACTTGGTGAGGAACCAGACGCGCTGGGTGAAGAGGAAGTCCTTGTCGAGCAGCGCGCCGACGGGGCAGATGTCGACCACGTTGCCCGAGAGCTCGTTGTTGAGCGGCTTGCCGGGGAAGACGTCGATCTGCTCGCGGTTCCCGCGGCCGTAGACGCCCAGCTCCTGCGTGCCGGTGACTTCCTTGGTGAAGCGCACGCAGCGGGTGCACATGATGCAGCGGTCGGAGTAGAGGACCACGTTGAGCCCGATGTCCTTCTTGGGCTGCTTGATCTTCTCCTCCTGGAAGCGCGACTCGGCCCGCCCGTAGTTGAAGCTGTAGTCCTGCAGGTGGCACTCGCCCGCCTGGTCGCAGACCGGGCAGTCGAGCGGGTGGTTGATCAGCAGGTACTCCATCACCGCCTTCTGGTTGGCGATGGACTTGGGGCTCTTGGTGTAGACGACCATGCCGTCGGCGGCGGGCGTCTGGCAGGTGGGCATCAGCTTGGGGATCAGCTCGAGCGCGTTGTTGTTGCGCGGGTTGGGCGAGGCGACCTCGGCCAAGCAGATGCGGCAGCTCGCGACGATTGAGAGCCCCTGGTGGTAGCAGTAATGGGGCATCTCATGACCGCTCTCCAGGGCGACCTGGAGGATCATCTTCTTGCCCTCGTACGCGATTTCCTTGCCGTCGATGGTGAGCTTGGCCATGAGCCGTGGTTCCGAATGCGGGCGTGGCGTTGGGTCCGCGCGGCCGCCCGTGGGGAGGCTTAAAGGTGGCGGATGGTATCATAAAGAAAGTCGCAAAGCCCAGCGCTGCGGCACCCGGGTTCCGGCCTCTCCATCTCCCTTGGCGTCACATCGCGGCCCTCATCGTCGCAGCCGATCCCCGAGTCAACTTGTGCCATCCCTCAGGGAGCAGTCATGACCGTCAAAGTTCCCCCACGCCCGTACAAGGAATGGCGCCGCGATCCCCTCGACCGGCCAGAAGATGCCGCATATGCGTTCGGTTATCACCTGATCGTCGAGTGTCGCGACAATGCCATCGAGACTTTGCCGGACAACGCGTCGGCAAAAATGAAAGCTGCTGTCGAGGAGGCCGTCGACACGGCGCTGCACAGCCTAACCGCGATGCTCGAGGGAATTTACCCTCTCGATGCCGGCCCAAAGCACAACATCGAGCTTGTTCTTGCCGTGAAGGTCAGCGACTCCCGGGGAAAAGTCGTCGAGACCATCAACATCGCTCCGGCATTGCTCGATATGCAGATCGGCTACTGGAAATGGGCACAAGACCGCAACTTTCGCTCCCGCAAGCCTGGTGGAAAATCGCCGAAGAAGCCGAAGAAATAGTTCGCCCCTCAATCGCCTTTCTCACCCATGATCTCACGCCTTTGGCCTCGTCTCAGCTGGACATCCATCGTCGCAGCAGATCCACGAGGTCGGGTGTGATGTTGATTTCCCGCTTGGCGGCGACGGCGGCGATCGCTTCATCCGGCCCCATTGGTGAAACCGTCGTCAGATACGCGGCGACCACCACGGCCGACCGCGACCTTCCGGCGTGGCATTGGACGAGGACCGGGGAGTGCGATTCCGCAAGTCGGCCAAGATCGCGCACCGCGCTCTGGAAGGCCCGCATGCTGTTGCCGGCTCCGTCGATCAATTCGTAGGCGACCACCTGCTCCAAGCCGAGCTTGGCGGCGTGTCCGCTCGCCAAGGTTCCATCCAGGCTGAGCGCGGATCGAAAAGCGTGCTGCCGAATAAGCTCCACGTCCAGCGCGTCGAGATGGTTGCCGATGGCGATGCGATCGGTGATCCAGTTCACGCGAGCTCCCATGTTGGGATGACGGAAAACCGAGAGCCTCACCCCTCGATAACCACCGACTCGTTCGTCCTCGCCGCCTGCTGGCAGGCTTGCGTCGCGACGAGGGCGTCCCATCCGCGGGAGACGGGGCAGTCCGCCGACAGGCCGGTGTCGATGGAGCGGGCGAAGGCGTCGAGCTGGCGGGCCCAAGGCTGGGCGAGCTTGCCGGTCTGGACGGGCTCGACCCTACCTTCGATGCGGAGCTCGCCCGCGCCGGTGGCGAGGTCGAGGCGGAGGAAGCCGCCGGGCCCTTGGAGGGTCATGAAGGAGGAGGGGTAGTCGGGGAGGAACCAGCCGATGTCGAGGGCGAGGGTCGAGCCGTCGGCGGTGCTGAAGCGCGTGGACCAGAGGTTCGGCCCGGCGAAGTCGGGCTCGGTGCGCATGGCGCTGGCCTGCGCGCGGACGTACGGGGCGGAATTCCAGAAGCGGTAGAAGTCGACGACGTGCGAGCCCTCGTGCGTCACGGCGGAACTGTGGCGGAGGATCTGCTGGATCCGGCCGAAGTGCTCGGTGTTGGCGCGGTCGAGGCGCTCGTCGAAGACGCCGACGTGGCAGAGCGAGGGCGAGCCGATGCGGGCGGCCCAACGGGCGACGTCGCGCACGAGGTCGCAGTAGCTGAAGACGAAGCCGATCTGGTAGACCCCCGGCGCAGGGGCGCGGGCGGCGGCGACGGCGCGGACGAGCCGGCGGCCGTCGTCGAGGTTGGTCGCGAGCGGCTTCTCGTCGAGCACGGCCTTGCCCGCCTGGAGGAAGGCGATGGCGACGTCGACGCTGATCTCGGGGTGCAAGGCGAGGATGACGGCGTCGACATCGTCGCGGGTGAGCAACGTGCGGAAATCGTTCGAGGTGGGCACGCCGCCGGCGAGCTTCGAGAGCAGCTCCGTCCGCGCGGGGCGGACGTCGCAGAGTTCAACGAGGTGGAAGCGCGGGTGCGCGAGGAGCGCGGGGACATGCCCGGTCTGGGCGATGTCGCCGCAGCCCACGAGGGCGACGCGGATGACGCCTGACGGAGTGGTCATCGCGTGAGCGGCCTTGTGTCGAGGTGGAGCAGTTTGGCGGCGTTGGCGTAGAGGACCTTGTCGAGCGTCGCGGCGTCAAGCCCGGCGAAGAGCGTGT
>JAPLMQ010000080.1 GCA_026386955.1 Planctomycetota bacterium | reverse complement strand
GCCTGGCCCTCAACCTCCTGCGTTCCCACGGCGACAGGCACTCCAAGAGGAAGAGCATCCGCGGCCGACGCAAGATCGCCGCCTGGGACCACGACTTCCTCCTCAAACTCATCGCCGGGTAGCCATATGCGTTTGCCCTGAGGGCGATCCCCACCTCGTCGACGCGGAAGAGGCGCCGTCGGGTGACCTGCCACGCCGTCAAACTCGTCTCCAACGCATGCCGCCGTCGCTCCGAATTCCTGGCCAACGAGTCGCGGCGCGATATCATGATTCCAAGGGTGTTCTCTCGACCTGACTTGCAGGGAAAGAGCATCTCCGGGCTGAACCCATGACCCCTCAGCAAGGCCAAGTCTCCCTCGCCTATACCGCGTTGCCGCTGACCGTGCTGTTGACGGTCATCGCGATTGGAGCCATCGAACGAAATACGGAGTCGTGGCACACGCTGATGATCAGCGAGCTGA
Source organism: Planctomycetota bacterium (assembly GCA_026386955.1). GTDB lineage: Bacteria > Planctomycetota > Phycisphaerae > Phycisphaerales > Phycisphaeraceae > JAPLMQ01. Next base: position 4,292 of record JAPLMQ010000080.1, on the reverse strand, counting down.
ATCACCCCTACGAAGGGCGATTCTGCATCCACTCCACGAACATCCCTGACGGCACACCTGGCCACGTGTACGTGAACGCCGACTACCCCCAGTGGTTCTATGAGAAGGCTCGCCTAGGCGACCATCTCGAATACGGGCTGTGCCACATCCGCCTCGTGCGCGACGGGGCGCTGGTGACGGTGCTGGTCCAATGGAACGCCTTGCCCGCTGTGCTCATCGCCGCGGGCTGGGTGGGGTTGCTGACGGCCTTGATCGCATGGCCCACGTTGTTGCCTGTCTGCGTAAATCACCTCCAGTCGTGGAAAAGCAGGCTCAATCCCTTCGGGCGCGCCGCGGCGACGGTCACGAAGGCTCTCCCCACCACCGACGCAGCCACGACCCATTCTGGTCCCGTGGCGGGGTTCACCAAGGCGCTTCGCTTTCTGTTCCTGGGCGTGCCGTTTCTCTGGCCGGCGTTGTTCGCCGAGTTTTATGAGCCGGTCAACCGGGACTGGACGGTCAAGCACTTCGGCTGCGGCTGCCCGCCCATCGACGGCGGATTTCGCTTCAACGCGAACTATGTCAACGGACTGCTTTGGATGTTGATTTTCGCCGGATGCGCGGCGTTCTGGATTCGCCGGCTCCGACGGACCTTCCCCGGCAGCAATCCGCTTGCATGCGGCATTGGTGGAAGCGTCGGCATCACCATCCTCCTCATCCATGCAGCACGGCTCTATGCCCAACAGGTCTGGCTCTGATCATGGCCGCGGGCGCAGCCTGACGCATTGTCCGGAGCGTCGCATGAAAATTGGGCGAGAGGTGCGCCGGCGGTCAATCATGTCGCCTTCGCTCATGCACCGGCCAAGTTCGCCGAAGGCTTCGCGCATCGCGAGTACGATGGCCTGCGACACTTGGCGTTGCGAGCCTTCGATTGAATTCGAATCCCGATGAAAGCTCAAACTTCCTGGCCGCGGATCTCCCGCCGGTGGGCTGTTCGCGGCGAGACTTCCTTCGAGACGGCTTCCTCCTGATCGCGCTGGGCCTCCTCGCCTCAGGCTGTGCCCATCCCTTTCCCTCCCTCCATCCAAACTCCGGAGACTCCTCCACCATGGCGAACCCCTTCGCCTTCGGCTCTGCCGCGGCCCTGTACCGGGAACACGCCCACCCGCGGCTGCTCTGCGATTCCGCGGGGCTCGAACACCTGCGCAAGCAGGTCCGCACCGGCTACGGCCTCACCATCATGGAGGCGCTGCGGCTGAAGGTCCGCCCGATCGTCGCGGAGATGCTCGCGGCAAAAGATCCCGTCCCGCTCGTGCGCCTGCGCCGCGGAGCGGAGGTCGGCACCGGCCTGGCGCTGCCATTCGTGGCGGACGTCGCGATGGTCGCCGTGCTGGATGACGACGCCGACGCGCGCGAGGCCGCCCGCCGGATCCTCGCGGCAGTGCCCGTCGTCTCGCGCGGCGAGAAGCACGACCGCATCAGCCTAGGCTTCTCGCACTACGGCACGATCGGCATCGCCTACGATCTGCTCCACGCGCACCTCCCCGAGACCGAGCGCAGCGCCATCGCCGCGTGGCTGGCGGAGTTCTCCGTGCGCGAGTCGCTGGACGTGCTCACCAACCTCCGCTACCTGCGCCACGCGGGCATGAACATCCCCATGGACGGGATGATCACCGCGGTGATGAGCCTCCTCGCGGTCGAGGGCGACCCGGGCGTGCCCGACCTCGCGAAGGAGAAGGCGACGCTGCTGCAATACCTCGAGTCGACGCTCAACGCCGCGTTCGGCCCCGAGGGCTACCCCAACGAGGACATCGGCTACGGCACGGAGATGCCTTGCCTCATGGCCCCGGCCGTCGAGGCCGTCCGCCGCGCGGGGCTGCTCGACGCCTACGCCGCCTGCCCGCGCTGGGCGAAGTTCGGGCGCGCCGTCCTCCACTTCGCCCAGCCCTGGGGCGACCGCCTGAGCAACACCGGCGACTACGGCGCCGACTTCGGCGTCACCAGCACCATCCTCCCCCGCCTCGCCCAGGAGACGCACGACCCCACGCTCCTCTGGCTCCACGGACTGACCACCTATCCCATCGCCTGCTCGGGCCCGTGGGCCGACCGCTCGCACCTGCAGGTCGTCTACCCCGAGCTGACGCTCGCGAAAGACTTCCGCGTCCCCGTCGATCTCTTCTCGCTGCTGACGCTCGACGCCCTCGCGCCCGCGCCGGTCCACCCCTCCGCCGCCTCGCCGCGGCTGCCCACGCAGTTCATGGACCCCGAGCGCGGGATCGTCTCCTTCCGCAGCAGTTGGAAACCCGATGCGACCTTCGTGGTCTTCGACGGCGCCCACCGCTCCGCCGCAGCGCAGGGCCACGCCCACGACAGCGGCGGCCACTTCTCCCTCTCGGCCCTGGGCGAATACTTCGCCATCGACACCGGGCGCTACAGCATCGAGCAGGAGCACCACAACGTCGTGATCGTCGACGGCAAGTCCGGCCACGTCGGCGACGGCTCGTGGAAGGCGTCGCGATACCAGGCCACGCTCGCCGGCTATTGGCCGGGCGACTTCGTCGACACCGCCCACGTCGTCTACTCGCAGATGGCCGACTGTTACTGGGCCAAGCGCACGCTCGGGCTGGTGAAGGGCGACGAGGCCCCGGGCTACGTCTTCACCGTCGAGGACGTCAACAAGGCCGACGACTTCCGCGAGTTCTGGTGGCTGCTCAACGTCCACCCCGACAGCGCCATCGAGCTGCGCGACGCCTCCGCCACCGTCGTCGGCGCGACGCATGGCCACCTGCTCGACGTCCACTTCGCCCTGCCCGCCGAGCGGGAATACCCCAAGCCGCACACGCTCGCGCTGCAGCAGAACGTGCAGCTCGCCGGCTCGCCCAAGGAATACGGCGGCGACCCGCACGCCTCGGCGGAGCAATACCGCAAGCGGATCGGGAACCTCGCCTACGGCCCGGTCTTCGAGCGGCCGCGGCTGGTCGCGAAGGTCGCGGGCTACAACGGAAGGTTCATGTCGCTGCTGCTGCCTCGCCTCAAGAGCGAGGCCCCCGCCCGCGTCGAGCGGCTACCGTCGCTCGACGGCTCGTTGGCGGTGCGCATCACCTTCGCCAAGGTGGAGGACACGCTGGTCTGGGCCTACGAACACCGCCTGCTCGAGGCAGGCGACGTCGTGGCCCGCGGGAATTGGTGCGTGGTGCGCCGGGACCGCGCGAGCGGGAAGGTGATCCGCCATGCGATGCACGATGGGACGCGGTTGGTGGTGGGGAAGCAGACGGTTTCGCTTTGAGCGAAGCGCGGATTGTCTGGTGCCACATGTCATCGTACTCGTGACATGTGTCTGGGAGAGGACGTGAAGTCGACGTCTGACGGCAACGCCCGAACTCGCAATTGATGCGTTTTCGGCGATGTGACGACTAGGACGTCGCGAGCTTGAGATCCGTCCGTTGACCGGCACATGTCACGAGTACGATGACATGTGGCACCCAGAAACGGCCTCTCATGATGATCACTGCGATTCAGGCGGGCTTCGCGCATTCGCCCGAGAGGTGACCCGCCCTACTTCCCCTCCGCCTTGAACGGGATCGCGGGCAGGCCGTCCTTGTTGAAGAGGTTGGCCCAGGCGATGGACGTGGAATAGGCGTACATCACGCTCACGGGATGCGGGACGTCCGCGCTGGAGAGGACGACGGTCTCGCCGTCGATCGCGGCGTCGGCCCAGTGATAGACCCTGTCGGCGCCGGCGATGGCGAAGCCTTGGAGCTTGTCTCCGGGGGCGGAGGTGAGGCCTTGGCCGACGTGGGTGAAGGAGACGCGGATTTTGCCGCCCTCGGCCTTGTGGCCTTGGTAGAGCGGGCCGTAGTACTCGACCTTCTGGCCATAGGCGAAGCCCAGGGCGACGCGGGCGGCGCGGGCGCCGTAGCCGGACTTGTTGGTGGGGTGCGTCCCGCCGCCAAGGTCGGAGGCGATGACCATGGCGGTGTTGGGGTGCTGCATGATGCGGATGTGGACCTCACGGTTGCCGCCGTCGAGGGGCACGGCCGCGGGGAGCGGGGCGAACTTGCTGGACTGGTCGGTGACGGGGCTGGCGGGGTCGAGGGCACAGCCGCCACCGCTGGGCTTCTGCACGTAGATGAAGGGGAAGTCGCCCTGGCCCCAGGTGGCGCGCCAGCCCTTGATGAGCGCGCCCATGAGCGTGAACTGGTCGACCCTGTCGACCTTGGTGCCGCTCTCGCCTTGGTCCCAGAGAACGCCGCGGATGGCGAAGGGGACCATGGGGGCGATGTTGGCGAGGTAGAGGTCGCCGGTGGCGGCGG
>JAPLMQ010000203.1 GCA_026386955.1 Planctomycetota bacterium | reverse complement strand
GCCCGCGCACGGACTGGGAATGCTGGAATTGATCGGCGGACCTCCATGAGCTTGAAGGGGCGCACCATGCGGAACCGAACGGCGTTGATCGCGGGCTTGGTCGTCGCTTCGATGGGATTGGGCGCTGCGGCGAGCATAGATCCGGCGGCCGTGACCCGGCCGGCGGAACCGGAAGGCGCGAAGGGGGGGCCGGCGACGCCTGTGGAGGAGAGACGCAAGGTTGAGAAGCAACTCGCGGCTCCGGTGCCGCTGGTGGCCGAGGGGCGATCGTTGTCGTTGTTGCTCGATTATTTTCGGAACGTCAGCGGCGCCAACATCCTGGTCGATTGGAAGGCGCTCGCGGCCCTAGGGTTGAAGCCCGAATCGGTGGTGACGATGAAGTTCCCGCAGACGACGGCCGCCGAGGCGCTGCCGCTGGCGATGCGGTTGGCCATCGGCGACGACAAGAAGCCACGGCCCCGTTTCGAGATCTTCCGCAACGCCTGGATGATCTCCACGCCGGCCTCCCTCGCCCGCTGGCAGCGCGAGCTGGACTTGCCGGCCAAGCCGATCGACGCGGATCGCCAGGCCCTCGCCAAGCTGGCGGAGGAGCTGCCCATCTGTTTCGAGCAGAACAAGCTGTCGAACGTCCTGGACTTCTACCGCAACATCACCGGCCTGACGATCAAGGCTGATTGGGATGTGCTGAAGGGCGCGGGCCTGGAAGAGGAATCGCCTGTTTCGGCTTTTTGGAAGAGCGCCCCGGGTGGCACATCGCTGCTTTGGGTCTTGCACGCCGCGGCCGATCCCGACGCGAAGGCGTCGCCGAAGGTCGAAGTGAGGAACGGCGAAATCCACATCTCGGCCCGCTGAGGCTTAGAGCGAGAGCCCTTCCGAGTGAATGGCCTCCGCCTCCGCGTCGGCAAGGAACGCGGCGAAGGAAATCCCCATGCCCCCGCGCGACCGCCCCAACTTCCTCATCGTCATGCCCGACCAGCAGCGCGGCGACGCCCTCTCCATCGAGGGCCACCGCTCGCTGCTCACGCCGCACATGGACCACCTGGGCCACCGCGGCACGCGCTTCACGCGGGCCTACTCCACCTGCCCCTCCTGCATCCCCGCGCGAAGGTCGCTGATGAGCGGGCTCTACCCCGCGACCAACGGGATGGTCGGCTACCAGGAGAGCGTCCCCTGGTCGCCCGCGACGACGATGCCCGCGGAGTTGTCGAAGTCCGGCTACCAGACCGGCATCGTCGGCCGCTGCATGCACCTCTACCCGCTCGACGAGAAGTTCGGCTTCGAGATCCGCGACGAGCAGGACGGGCGCGAGGGGCACGACGACGCCTACCGCCGCGACCTGCGGGCCCACAGCGCCTACGGGGAGCGCGACTACCTGCACTTCGGCATGGTCCGCAGCCACGGGCTGACCGCCAACGGCTGGACCGCGCGGCCGTGGCACCTCGACGAGTCGCTCCACCCCACGACGTGGACGGTCAACCACGCCAGCAAGTTCCTGCACGAGCGCGACCGCGACCGGCCGTTCTTCCTCGTCGCCTCGTTCGTCGCCCCGCATCCGCCCTTGAACCCGCCCGCGTTCTACTTCGACCGCTACCACCGCATGGAGATGGAGCCGCCCGCGATCGGCGATTGGGCCGTCCCGCCGCCCAACGGCGGGCTGGGGATGTCGGTCGACTCCGACCACGTCCACCTCACCGGCGAGCGGCTGCGCTCCGCCCAGGCGGGCTACTACGGACTGATCAACCACCTCGACGACCAGCTCTCTCGCCTCATGATGGAGCTGGCCGCGACGGGCGCGGCCCACAACACTGTCGTCATCTTCACCAGCGACCACGGCGAGATGCTCGGCGACCACCACCTCTTCCGGAAGTGCTACCCCTTCGAGGGCTCGGCCCGCATTCCGATGATGATCAACGGCCCCGCGGCCCTGGGGTTCAAGAGCGGCCAGGTCTGCGACCGCCCCGTCTGCCTCGAGGACCTCATGCCCACGGTGCTCGACCTCGCGGGCTGTCCGCAGCCGGCGGGGCTCGACGGGCGCAGCCTAGCCCCCTGGCTGCGCGGGGAGCGCGATGAGGCGTGGCGCGAGTACATCCACGGCGAGCACGCGACCTGCTACCGCCAGGAGCAGGCGAACCACTACCTCACCGATGGCCGCGAGAAATATGTCTGGATGACGCACCGCGGGACGGAGCTGCTCTTCGACCTGCGGAAGGACCCGCGCGAGCTGCACAACCTCGCGGGCGACGCGGCCCACGACGGGCTGCTCACGATGTGGCGCTCGCGGTTGGTCGAGCGGCTGCGCGCGAGGCCGGAGGGGTTCACCGATGGCACGAGACTGATCGCGGGGAGGCCGTACAAGGCGAGCCTGCCGCATGTGCATGGGCCGGGGGCGGGGGCAGGGAAGGCGTGAGACGCGGAGGCCGGTGTGCTGAAAGATCCCCGATTGCGGCGGTTCTGGATCGAGGTCGAGCGGGGCAGGCCTCGGTCCCTTCCGTTCTGGGCCTTCGGCGTGACGGCCCATGACTACGCCGATGCGCTGGCGATCCTGCAGGAACGGGTGTTCAAGGACTGTGGGTTGCCGGAGGTCGTGCGCGTCGTCGCCAATGTCGATGTCCGCGAGTTGGACCAGAACCACGTCGTTCCCAACATGGGCGTCGTCGTCTGGCGCGGCGTCTGGCATCCGAAAGGTTTTGATTGACTCAACGGGTTGGGAATGGGCGGGAGATCGTTCTGAACCCCCCTGCGCCCAACCCCACCGAACCCGACGGCGTACCGTCGGGATCAGTGGGCTTGTTTCTGGCCTCACACCGTGCGCATCGACCGCAGCTCGTGCTCATGCAGCCCGAACTGGCTGACGTCGTAGCTGCCGTGGGCGGCGAACCACTCCTCGGTCTGCCGCCGGCCGGCGGGGTCGGGAGCGATGTCGGCGCGGAGGCGTGAGCCCGTCACGGCATGGCGGAGCTGGCCGTCCTCGACGAGCACGCGCCCCGCCTTCAGCACATAGCGCGGGCTCTCGAACATCTTCTGCGGGTCGGCCAAGTTGCGCTCGTAGAGCGTGACGTCGGCGTCGGCGCCGGGGCCGAGGTGGCCCTTGTGCTTGAGGCCCAGCGTGCGGGCCGGGCCGGCGCGGGTGACGACGGCGACCTCCTGCAGCGTGAACTCGCGGTCGAGGTCCTTGAGCCGGCAGCGCTTCATCGCCCGCGGGTGGGCCTTGGCGATCAGCTCCGCGCGGCGGGCCTTGCTCATCAGCGAGGCGATGATCGCGGGGTAGGAGAGGAAGCTGCCACCGTTGGGGTGGTCGGTCGAGAGGAGCATCCGCCAGGGGTCGCGGGCCATGAGCATCAGCTCCAGGCCGATGGCCCACTGCAGGCTATGGAGGAACTGCTTCTCGCGGTATTCGAAGGGCATCAGTCCGCACCCGGCCTCGAGCTCGCTCTCGATCGAGACGTAGCGCTTGCCCGTGAGCTTCCAGAGCAGGTGCTCGAGCGGCGTGTCGCCCGTGAGCGTGAAGGCCTCGCCGAAGACGACCTGCCCGACGTCGGCGGTGACGTTCGGGTGG
>JAPLMQ010000306.1 GCA_026386955.1 Planctomycetota bacterium | reverse complement strand
AGTAGGCCTCGTTGAAGTAGGGGCTGAAGACACGACCTTCGTTGATGCCCGCGGCGAGGAAGTGGGCGAGGCCGCTGGCCCAGTTGCCGGCGATGACGGCGGCGTTCACGTCCGCGTTCTTGCTCTTGTAGTAGGACTCCGAGAAGAGCGGGGTGATCCGGCGGTGCTCGCTGCGGCCGAAGAAGGTGTAGTGCTGGAACCCGCTGGCCCAGCCGCCGCCCTGCACGGCCGACTTCACGTCGGGGTTGAGCTGCAGGTACGTCCGCTCATCGTAAAGCCGGCTGAACGTGCGCCCCTCGCGGAGGCCGAAGGCCAGGAAGTGCTGGAAGCCGCTCTCCCAGGCCTTGCCCACGCCGGTGTTGTTCGCCACGTCGGTGTTCTGCGAGAGGTAGAAGGTCTCGTCGAAGAAGAGATTGAACCGGCGGCCTTCGAATTGCCCGGCCTTGGTGTAGTGCGAGAAGCCGCTGCGCCAATCGCCCCGGTTGATCGCGCCTGCCACGTCGGCGCTGGCCCGGCGGTAGACCGCGTCGCTGAAGTACGGGTTGGGGTTGCGCCCCTCCTGCTGGCCATGGGCGGCGAAGTGCTCGAAGCCGGTGAGCCAGGTCTTGCCCGTGCCGGTGTCGGCGGCGACGTCGGCGTAGGTCGCCAGGTAGTAGGCCTCGTTGAAGTACGGGTTGGGGGAGCGCCCTTCCTTCAGGCCGAAGGCGACGAAGTGGGCGAACCCGCTGCTCCACGCGCCGGTCTGCACGGCGTTGCGGATGTCGGCGTACTTCGCGAGGTAGGACCGCTCGTCGAAGACGCTCGAGAGCGAGGCGGCGTCGATGCCGTGCCCGCTGACGCGGAAGGTGTAGAAGCCGTTCTCGGCGTCGTTGCTGGTGACGGTGATCAGCGCGGTGTGGGTGCCGGCGCTGGTGGGGTTGAAGCGGACGTCGAAGGTCGTCGCGCCGCCGCTGGGGTTGAGGATGCGGTCGGTCTCGGGGTTGAGAATGGTGAACGAGGCGGCGTCGCCGCCGGTGATGGTCGCCCACCCGGGCGTGCCCGAGAGGCTGATCGTGCCGGTGGAGCCGATGTTGGTGACGGTGAAGGTGTGGGTCGAGGTGGAGGTGGTGGCGACGGTGCCGTAGTCGGTCGCGTCGGTGGTGGTGGGGGAGAGGTCGCCGTTGGCGATGGTCTGCCCGAGGCCGGAGATCTGGGCGATGGGCGTGCCCGCGACGTTGCCCGAGAGCGGGATGACGAAGGGGTTTTCGTTGGAGTCGTCGGTGGTGAAGGTGAGGTTGCCGTTGTACTGGTTGGTCGAGGAGACGACCAGGTGGACGGTCATCGTGGTCGACCCGCCGGGGGCGACGGTGGAGGCGGGGCCTTCGCCCGAGAGGATCACGAAGCCGGTGGGGACCACGGGTGTGCCGAGGTTCAGGGGCGTGTCGCCCAGGTTGGTGATGGTGAAGACCTTCGAGGGCCCGGCGGTGTTGACCACGTCGACCGCGGGGGCGAAGAAGTTGATCGTCGAGGAGACGCCCATGACGAACTCGGACCCGCCGACCGAGACGCTGATCTCAGGCCCTGCGGGGTGGGTGGCGACGGTGCCGGTGGCGTTGAAGGTGAAGGCGGCGAGCGAGGTGGTGTTGACCGAGACGCTGCCCGCGGCGACGCCCAGGACCGAGCTGTTGAGCTGGATCGTGAAGTCGGTCGACTCGTTGGGCAGCACGGCGGTGGGCTTGGGCGGCTGGAGGACGGTGTAGCCCTGCCCGCTGGCGTTGGGGACGGTCACGCCGGTGAAGGTCAGGGCGTCGTCGCCGGTGTTGAGGATGGTGAAGGTCAGGCGGGGCCCGGACTCGTTCTGGTTGACCGAGCCGAAGTCGACGGTGTCGCCGGTGGTGAGGGAGCCGCTGTTGACGGTGACGCTGTACTGGGGTCCGACGCGCGAGCTGGCGCCGAAGTCCTTGAGGCTCAGGTCGTAGTTGCCCGTCGTGCTGGCGGCGAAGGACATCACCTTGAGGTAGTACGTGCCGTTGGCGGTGGGGGCGAAACGGATGAAGGAGTCGGAGGTGAGGGACTCGCTGGGGCCGGCCGTGTCGTCGCTGCGGACCACCGTGGTGTCGTTGACGTCGGAGAGCACGAGCACGCTGTCGAGGTTGGAGGCGATCGTCGCGGCGTTGACGTTGAACTCGTACTTGTGGTTCGCCAGGAGGTTGAGGCGGATGACGTCGACATCGCTGCCGGCGTTGGGGCCGGTGAGGCCGGGGTTGTCGCCGATGTTGCCCGAGAGGGTGAGTTGGCTGCTGGGGGCCCCGGCGACATCGACCACCTGGGCGGCGCCGATGGTGTCGTTGGGCTCGACCACCAGGGGGTTGACCGACGCCATGACGCGCTGCTCGAGCGCCTCATACATCGTGGACGTCGGGCGGGCCTGCCGGCGGGGGTGCCGGAGCTTGCGGGTCCCGAACGTCTCGCGAACCTGTTTCATGACGATATCAACCAAATCCATGCGCAAACCCTCCATTTTGGCGTGTATCCCCAGTCTCTTCCTGCATTAGGGAGACGGTGGACGAAACTTTCGGGCTGTCGATTGTAACCCTGAATTGGCGCTGGGCAACGAATTGAGCATCACAAACATACGCGGGCTCATGCGTTGCGCGATGGTAGGAGTCTGGTAAAAGGCGGTATTTCGCGTGTAAACGCCCTGCGCGCGATCCAGGAACGCTCCGGTGCGCGAACTGCGGCGCGCGCCCCTGAATCGGGTCGACGCCGTTTCCGCATTTTATCTGGATTCACGAAAAATTGCCCATCTTGACAGATGGGCGCAGCAAACGTGTTCCACATGGAACATCGTTGACAGGAACCCGCTCAAACTCGCGTCAGCCCCCGGAACTCCCGGCTCCCCCCGTTCCCGCAGGGGACAATTGCAACAGCATCGCCGTGTTCACCGCATTGAACCCCACGTGCAGCAGGATCGACGGCAGCAGGCTCCCCGATCTTTCATAGAGCCACCCGAGGATCAACCCCAGCACGAACAGGCCGGGCATGGCCTGCCACGCGGCTGAGCCGACGTGGACCGAGGTGAAGATCACCGACGAGACGACGATCGTCGTCCACCGGCGGTCGCGCCCGAGGGCTTCGAGCAGGACCGTCTGCACCAGCCCGCGGAAGATCGCCTCCTCCACCACGGGGGCGATCGCGACGGCGGAGACCATCATCAGCGCCAGCGCGAGGCGCGACTCGCTGTTGAGCATGGCCTCGAGCATCTTGTGCGCGGTGGTCGGCTGGGGATGGCCCAGCGCGTCGCCGACCAACGCGGTGACCGCGATGACGTCGAAGACCAGCGGCGCGGCCGCGAGCGTCGCCAGCAGGCCCGTGCCGATGTCGCGCAGCGGCCGCCGCGGGACGAGCCCGATCTCGCGGAGGCCCTGGGGCTTGCCCATGACGCGACACGCGAGGAAGACCAGCACACCGCCTTCCCCGAGCAACTGCACGGCGATCTGCGTGAGCGCCAGGTGCATCGAGCTTTCCTGCGGGCCCGCCCGCTGCGTCGACGGCGAGGTTGCGGGTTGGGTCGCAGGTTCCGTCGCAGGCTGGGACGACGCCTGGGCCGCGGGCTGCGTCGCCGCGGGGGGCGGGTCTTCGCGCGGGGCACTGATGATTTGCTGGGCCAGCGTCGAGCCCAAGACGAGCACGACGAGGCCCACGGCAAGGTCAAGACCGTTGAGCCCCACGCGGCGTTCAGGCGCGCCCGCGAACGCCCCGGCGCGCAGGAAGCCCGCGCGGACCAGCAGCGCCAGGGCGATCAGCCCCACCGCCACCATCGCCGAGGCGATCAGCCATTCTTGGATCCACGGGGTCATGCGGACCGGTTTATACCCGCGGGCGATGGCCCGGGCCATGCGCCCGGCAGACGCGTCCGACAGGCGCGCATGGCCGCGCGCGTGCCGGCGCGATTGCTCGTTTTCGAAAGGACGCTAAGCTTGGGGATTCGCGGTTGCATCAAGCCGATCGCGTTGCGGGACCGCACTGAATGTCGTTGATCAAGACCTGGGCGCCTTACTTTCAAAGCAGTGTCCGCATGCGCGGGCGGGCATACCAAATGTCCGGGCGCGTCCGTCGCCTCCCGGCGACCGAGGGCGAACTCGTGCGCGCCGAGGTCCGCGGCTCGCAGGTCTACCAGGTCTCCATCCGCGGGCAGGGGTCGAGCGCCTCGGTGCATTGCACCTGCCCGATGTTCGTCGCCGGCGCGTATTGCAAGCACATCTGGGCGACGATCGTCGACGTGCAGTGCAACCCCGCCGCCGCCCCGCGCGAGGACGACCCGATCGACCAGGCCAGCCCGCTGCCGCCCAAGGCTCGCCGCCGCGGCGAGGGGCCGCCCAAGCCCCAGCGCAAGGGCGAGCCCGAGTGGGTCGGCCGCCTCTCGCTGATGCGCTCGCCCGCCGTGGCGCCGACGCCCGAGTCGGCCGCGGTTGTGCTGCCCACCACCCGGCAGATCTGCTACGCCCTGAGCGAGGAGATCTCGCACCGCTTCAACGCGATGGTCATCCTCCTGCGCCAGCGCGACGCCACCAGCTCGGGCTGGAGCCGACTCAAGCGCCTGCGCCTCGCGCACTCGAACGTCGCCGAGCTGGCCGACCCGATCGACCGCGATGCCTGCGCGATGCTGCTGGGCGCGGCCCCGGTGGAGATGAACCTTTCGCCCTACAGCTACATGAGCGACTCGGGGCACGACACCTTCGCCGTCCCGCGCGGGGCGTGGCGGTCGCTGCTCGCGAAGCTCTGCCCGGGCGGGCGGTGCGTGCTCGAGCGCGACGGCGAGAGCGAGCCGCTGGTCTGGGAGCCCGGCGAGCCGTGGATCCTTTGGATGGTCGGCCGCGAGGCGGACGACAGCCTGGAGGTCTCCGTCGAGCTCCGCCGCGGGAAGCAGGTGATGTCGATCGCCGAGCCGACGTTGGTGCTCGGCGGGATCGACGGCGTGCTGGTGCACGGCAACCGCGCGTCGGCCTTCGACGACCGCGGGGCGACGCGATGGGTGTCGCAATTCCGCGAGGAGATGAGCGGGCGCGAGGCAGCAGGGCCGATCAAGGTCCCCGCCGACGACGTCCCGCGCTTCCTCGACCGGCTATATCTCCTGCCTCATTTGCCCGAGATCGACCTGCCCGCCGGCCTCGCCCGCCCCGAGTTCCACATCGAGCCCGTGCCGCACTTGGAGCTGTTCAGCGCCGCGGCGCAGGATCCGGCGCTCAGCGCGGGCGTCCCGCGCAGCCAGGTCGTCGCGCGAGTCGGCTTCGCCTACGACCGCTTCCGCGTCAAGCCTGGCCAGCCCGGGCGGTTCATCCCCACCGGGGGCGGCGACGGCGAGGCCGAGGCGGAGGACGCGCCGGCCTTCATCACCCGCTCGGGCCTCGAGGACTCGCCCGCTTCGGACGACGGCGACGAACTCGACAACGACGGCGATCCGGACCCCGAACTCGAGGCCGGCGCGGCGACCGACGCCAGCGAAGCAGCCGCCGATGCCGACTCCGATGCTGAAACGGACACGGACGCCGCGGGCGAAACCGATCCCGCCAACGACAACGAAGCGCCCGCCTCGGGCGAGGGAAACGGCGCGGGCGAGTCCTGCCCCATCCGCCGCGACCTCCGCCGCGAGCAGGACGCGCTGGTCACGCTCGCCAACCTCGGCTTCCGCAACCATCCCAACAACGGCTCCGAGACGCTGCTGCTGCCCGTGAAGCGCGTGATGGGCGCGGTGGCGCACCTGCTCGGGCAAGGCTGGGTCGTCACCGCCGACCAGCGCACGATCCGCAACGCCGCCGCCCCGCGGCTGAGCATCGCCAGCGGCATCGACTGGTTCGAGGTCCGCGGCGGGGTCCGCTTCGCCACCAGCAACGGCGAGCAGGAGATCAGCCTGCCCGACCTGCTCGCCGCCGCCCGCGACGGCAAGACGATGATCACGCTCGACGACGGCTCGCAGGGCCTGCTCCCGCAGGAGTGGCTCGAGCGCCACGGGCTGCTCACCGCCATCGGCAAGGCCGACGGCGACGTCCTGCGTTTCGCCCCCAACCAAGCGGCCCTGCTCGACGCCCTCCTCGACGAGCGCGACCTCGAACAGGTCGACGCCCGCTTCGAGCAGGCCCGCTCTCGGCTCCGCCGCTTCGAGGGCATCGAGCCCTGCCAGCCGGCGCCGAGCTTCGTGGGTTCGCTGCGCCCGTACCAGGCAGAGGGCCTGGGATGGATGGATTTCCTCCGGCAGTTCGGGATGGGCGGCGTGCTGGCGGACGACATGGGCTTGGGCAAGACGATTCAGGTGCTGGCCATGCTCGACTCGCGCTACAGCGACGCGCCCCCGGCCGGCGACGCCGCGGGCGCTTCCGGGGTGCCGAGCCAGCCCCGCCGCGAGCACCGCCCCAGCATCATCGTGGTCCCGCGCTCGGTCGTCTTCAACTGGCTCGACGAGGCCCGCCAATTCGCCCCGCGTCTGCGGGTGCAGGCCTACACCGGCGCGGGCCGCGAAGCGCTGCGCGAGGCCTTCGGCAACCACGACGTCATCGTCACCTCGTACGGGCTGATGCGCCGCGACATCGCCGAGCTGCGCAAGCACACCTTCGACTACATCGTGCTCGACGAGGCCCAGGCGATCAAAAACCCCTCGTCGCAGTCGGCGAAGGCGGCCCGCCTCATCGACGCCAACCACCGCCTCGCCCTCACCGGCACGCCCGTCGAGAACCACCTGGGCGACCTCTGGTCGATCTTCGAGTTCCTCAACCCCGGCCTGCTCGGCTCGAGCACCGGCTTCGGACGGCTCGTTCGCGGCGACGAGGCGCCCGACCCGGCCGACCCCGACGCAGGCGGCCCGCCCGCCTCGCTCGACGCCGACCACGCCGTGCAGGTCGCCCGCGCCCTGCGGCCGTTCATCCTCCGCCGCACCAAGTCGCAGGTGCTCAAGGATCTCCCGGAGAAGACCGAGCAGACGATCGTCTGCGAGCTCGAGCCCGAGCAGCGCAAGCTCTACGACCAGCTCCGCGAGCACTACAGGGCTGCGCTGCTCAGCGGCGGAGCCAACGGCTCAAGCGGGCTCGCCGGCGGGCAGACCATGATGGTCCTCGAGGCGCTCCTGCGCCTCCGCCAGGCGTCGTGTCACCCCGGCCTCATTGACCCCTCGCGGGCCGACGAGCCCAGCGCGAAGCTCGAGACGCTCATGGAGCGCTTGAGCGACCTCATCGAGGAAGGGCACAAGGCGCTGGTCTTCAGCCAGTTCACCTCCATGCTCGCCCTCGTGCGCCGCCGGCTCGACCAGCGCAAGATCGCCTACGAATACCTCGACGGTCAGACGCGCCACCGCCGCCGCGTTGTGCAGCGCTTCCAGACCGACCCGGCCTGTCCGCTCTTCCTGGTCAGCCTCAAGGCGGGCGGATTGGGCCTCAACCTCACGGCCGCGGAATACGTCTTCATCCTCGACCCTTGGTGGAACCCCGCCGTCGAGGCCCAGGCGATCGACCGCACCCACCGCATCGGGCAGACCCGCCACGTCTTCGCCTACCGCCTGATCTGCTCCGACACGGTCGAGCAGCGCATCGCGGAGCTGCAGCAGAAAAAGAAGAAGCTGGCCGACGCCATCGTCGGCGGGCAGGAAAACCTGCTGCGCAACCTCACCCGCGAAGACCTCGAGCAGTTGTTGAGCTGATAGTCGACCCGCGGTTCGGGAGCGGTGGGGCCGACGGGCCGCGCCTTGTCAGTCCGCCGCCGCGTCGACCTTCTGCTTCACCGTGCGCCGGTCGATCCCCAACCGGCGGGCCGTCTCCAAGTAGCTGCCGGTCTTCGCGTAAGCGAGCGTGCAGTAGCGGCGGAGCAGCTCGTCGGCAGAGAGGCTCATCGAGGCCATCGCCGCTGCGAGTTCGACTGGGGATGATCCTGTTGGCCCCTCCGGGGGCGCGTGCGGGTGATACTCCTTGCGGATGAGCACGCTGCGCACGCACTGCTCCAACTCGCGCACGTTCCCCGGCCAGGCGTAGTCCTTGCCCAGCCGCTTGCCGATCCAGCCGACCACTTCCTCCGCCAGGCCGGCCGCCTCCTCGGGCCCGACGATCTGCCGCGCGAGGAAGAGCGTCAGCCGGGGCAGCTCGCCGGGGTCGTCGCGGAGCTGCTCCGCCAGCGCGGGCGTGGCGATCATGTCGGAGCAGAGCCGGTAGTAGAAGTCGGCCCGGAAGTTGCCCTCGCGGATCTCGCGGGCGAGGTCGCGGTTGGTCGCGGCGATGACCTTGCCCTCGAACCGGCGCGGGCGAGTCTCGCCGATGCGGTGGAACGTGCGGTCCTGCAGGACGCGCAGGAGCTTGACTTGGATGGCAGGGTCGAGCTCGCCCACCTCGTCGAGGAAGACCGCGCCGTTGGGGCCGCAGGTCTCGAGGTGACCGGCCCGCTCGACGACGGCGCCGGTGAACGCGCCCCGGCGGTGCCCGAAGAGCTCCGACTCGATCAGCGTGGGCGAGAGCGCGGAGAGGTTCACGGCGTGGAACGTGCTGGGCGGGTCGGAGGGGAAGGACTCGGAGGCGTGGTCGAACGGGAGATAGCGAGAGAGCCCGATGGCGCGGGCGACGAGCTCCTTGCCCGTGCCCGAGGGGCCGGTGATGAGCGTGGTGTGGTCCTGCATGCGCAGGTGGAGCCCGCGGCGGTAGCGACGCATGTCGTGGGTGAAGATCGACTGCCAGATGGCGGCCCTTAGGCGCACGGCCGGGGCGGAGGCGCCGATGAGGAAGTTGAAGATGTGGCGGAACGCCCGGCGGACTTGGAAGAAGCAGGCGAAGAGGTGCGCGGTCTCGCGCGGATCGGGCTTGGGCAGGCCCGGCAGCGCGAGGTAGTGCCCCGCGTCGCGGGCGAAGGAGGCGTAGTAGGCCACGCGCAGGCGCGCGTCGGGCTGGCGGAGGAAGGCGGCGGCGGTCTCGCGCAGGCGCTCGAGGTAACGGTGGTAGAGGAGGAAGAGGACGAGGCCCTCGTAGAGCGCAGGCTCGTCGCGCACGGGTTTCGCGCCGGCGGCGATGCGGCGGCGGAGGTCGTCGGCCGCCTGCTGGCCCAGGGCGGTGATGCGCTGGAGGTTGGGGTACCCGGAGTCGGCGTCGGGGCGCACGTTCCAGTCGGACCCGGCCTCGGAGAAGGCGGGGCCGAGGATCTGGCGCTCGATCGCGACGCGCTCGGGCAGGAACGGGTTGACGTAGACGAGGCGCGAGACGCCTTCGAGCAAGGGCCGTTCCGCCGGCTTGAGCAGGGGCATGGGTGTCCTTCAGTGTGTACATAAAACGTACATCAGTGTACATCATAAGACCTGAAAGCTCCGCCACTGCCGTGTCGCGGGGAGATGACTCACGCATTGCAAACAGTTGATGTTGCATGAGTAACAGCCTCATGAACATCCCCGGCACGCCCTTCGCAAAGGAGAGGCGGCGCTGAGGCGGCCGAGTTCGGCCGCCCAGCGCCACCGGAGTGAAGGCGATGCAAGGGCAGATCACAGCGGAATCAATCGGAGCGGCGATGGCGTTGGGCGCGGCGGCGCCGCAGGCAGACGGACGCGCGAGGCGCGCCACGAGGGACCACGCCCCGCCGTGGTGGAATTGGCCGGGACGGGCGGCGGGGCTCGCCTGCGCCGTCGTCGTCGTCCTGCTCGTCACGCTCCTCTGCCCCGCGCGGGCCCAGGCGGCGGGACTGCTCATCGCCGACGGCGGGCTGGGCGGGCAACTGGAGATCAAGGAGCAGGACGTTCGCGTGGTGATCAACAACGGGATCGCCGTCACGCACGTCACCCAGGTCTTCCGCAACACCGAGTCGCGCGTCGTCGAGGCGCTCTACACCTTCCCCGTGCCGCGCAGTGCCTCGGTCGCCAACTTCAGCATGTGGATCAACGGCAAGGAGATGGTCGGCGAGGTCGTCGAGAAGCAGCGGGCCCGGCAGATCTACGAGTCCTACAAGGCCGTCCGCAGGGACCCCGGGCTGCTCGAGCAGAAGGACTACCGCACCTTCGAGATGCGCGTCTTCCCCATCCCCGCGGGGGCGGAGCAGAAAGTGCAGGTCAGCTATTACCAGGAGCTCGACGTCGACCACGACGTGGCGACCTACGTCTACCCGCTGGCGACGCAGACCGTCTCCAGCGCGCGGGCAAGCTCGACCGTGAGCGGCAAGTTCAGCATGAACGTCGACGCGAAGTCGGAGGTCCCGATCAGCTCGGTGACCAGCCCCAGCCACGGGGAGGAGGTCGCCATCGCCAAGCGCAGCGAAGGCTACTGGCAGGCGAGCCTCGAGACGCGCCAGGGAGACCTCAACCGCGACGTGGTGCTGACCTACAAGCTGGCCCGCCCGCGGACGGGGCTCGATTTGATCGCCTCGCGCCAGGCGGGCGAGGACGGCTACTTCTGCCTCACCCTCATGACCGGGCAGGACGCCCCCGCCAAGGAGCAGCCGGTCGACTACGTCTTCATCGTCGACATCTCGGGCAGCATGAACGACGGCGGGAAGCTGCCGCTCTCGGCCCGGGCGGTCGAGTCGATGCTGGCGACGCTCTCGCCCCAGGACCGCTTCGAGGTGCTGGCCTTCAACGTGCAGACGCTGCCGCTCTTCCGGCAGTTGAGCGACGCGACGCCTGAGAACCGCGCCCAGGCGACGGCCTTCATCGCGCAGCAGCATGCCGCGGGCGGGACGGCGCTTCGGCCCGCAGTGCAGGCGGGCTGCGCCTACGCGACGGGCGAGCGGCAGCTCAACGTGGTGATCCTCAGCGACGGGCTGACCGAGCCGGGGGACCACGCGGCTCTGCTCGAGGCGCTGGGGCAGCGCAAGGCGAACACGCGGGCGTTCTGCATCGGCGTGGGCAACGACATCGACCGGGCCCTGCTCGAGCAGCTCGCGCAGAAGACCGGCGGCGTCGCGGCATTCATCTCGGCCCGCGACGACCTGCAGCGGCTGGCCCAGAGCTTCCGCCGGAAGATCGCCCGCCCGGTGGCGAGCGACGTGGTGGTCGACTTCGGGGCGACGCGCGTCTCGGACCTCGAGCCCGCCAAGCTGCCCGACCTCTTCTACGGCTCGCCCGTGCGGCTGTACGGGCGCTACCAGGGCAGCGGCCCGGCGAAGGTGACGCTGCGGGCGAACATCGCCGGCAAGCCGTTCAGCCAGGAGTTGACGCTCGACCTGCCCGAGCGCGAGGCGGGCAACACCGAGATCGAGCGGATGTGGGCGTGGCGGCGGATGGACCGGCTGCTCAAGGAGGCCGACGCCTCGGGCAGCCGGCCGAGCGCGGCGGCGGAGATCGTCCGCCTGGGCGAGGGCTACTCGATCGCGAGCGAGTACACGTCGTTCATCGTGCTGGAGAACGACGCGGAGTACCGCCGGTGGAACATCGAGCGCAAGAACTCGTTGCGGCTCGACCGTGACCGTGGCCAGCAGGCGGCGATCCAGCAGCAGCTCGAAGCGCTGCGGGCCAAGGCCCAGGCCAACATCGGTCCGGTGCCGGCCAACTCGCTCGCCTCGGCAGCGCCGGTGGTGAGTGCCCAGAACGATGCGCCGGCTTCCGCAGCCCAGCCGACCCCGGTGGCGGCTCCGGCGGGCAATCCGCCCGCGCCCCAGCCGCAGAACCCCAACGGGCGGAATTGGGACCTGCCCAACTTCGGGGGCGGGGGCGGCGGAGCGCTGGATCCGTTCACCGCGGCCGGGGCGGTGGCGCTCGCGGCCTCGGTCCTCGCGGCGAAGCGCCGTCGCACCGCGGCGTGAGTCTGGATCTGAGTCAGAGCCCTTCCGAGGGTTGATCCGCGGCGACGCGCCCAACGGCGTGTCGCCGTTTTTCTGGATCGGAATGCGAGATTCCGGTTCATCATGACAAGGTTTGCGTGCGAGAAATCCATGAAAAATGTCTTGATCGTCGTCTGCTTGATTTGCTTGGGAGGCTGTCAGGGTGCGCGCGAAGCAATTCTTTGCCGCGTGGTTGACGTCGACCATTTTCAACCGGTTTGCGATGCGAAGGTCTGGTTGCAGCCCTGGGCTCCGATCCACCCCTTCTGGCCCGCGGGCGACAAAGGCGTGACCAACGCCGAGGGCGAAGTGACTCTCTCATTGCCCAAGGATTTCTGGTGGTATTTCTCCTTCGCCAGGGCCGACGGATATTCGCAGGTGAAGCACCCCGAGCGATTGGCTGAAGCCCGCGGTGCTGATTGGATCCTTTATATGAAGCGAGATGCTCCGGAGAAGTGACGCCGCGTCGCGGCCGGGAGCATTCATCGCCATTCACGAATCCCTAGTCGATCGAACCGCCTGCAGGAGGTCAGCCATGAAGCGATCACACGGAGCACTCCTTGCCGCGGTTTTCATCGCCCTTCCCGCGATCCTCTTCCAACTCATCCCCGGCTCAGGCCCGGCCCTGCAGTGGGAACGCGACGCGATGACGAACGCGGCGTGGGGAGGCGAATGGTGGCGGGTCATCACCTGCCACTGGGTCCATTGGGGCACGTCGCATTTCGCGTGGGACACGCTGGCCGGGGCCGCGATGGCGGGCGCCTGCTGGGTCGTCGCAGGCCCGCGGCCGTCGTGGCGCACGGCGCTGCGCATCGCCTGCTGCGTCATGGCGACCGCCATCGTCTCACCGCTGCTGATCCGCGCTTGGCTCCCGGAGATCGCGACCTACCGCGGCCTCTCCGACATCGACTCCGCCCTCTTCGCGCTGTTGGTGGCGACCCTCGTGCGCGGCGGCGCGGAGGACAGCGCCCGCCTCCCTCGTGCCCTGGGCCTGGCGATGCTGCTGGGCATCGTCGCCAAGACGGCCTACGAGATCGCGACGGGCGCGACGCTCTTCGTCGACCACGCCGCCGCGGGCTTCACGCCCCTCCCGCTGGTCCACGCCGCGGGCATCGTCGTCGGCCTCGCGGCAGGCGGATGGCCCGAACCGCGGCATGCTGTACCTCTCCGCGGGGCATTGGTATAGTTCCTCGACCTGTCGGCCCGTTCCCGGGGCGCGTGCGATTTGAAGGCGCTTCGGGGTCGAGCGTCGGTCCACAATTCACGGTTTCATTCGTTTCATTCATAGATCAACGATCAGACGCCATGGCCAAACGAACTTGCCTAGTGACGGGCGGCGCCGGTTTCATCGGCAGCCATCTGGTGACGCGCCTCCTCGCCGACGGACACGCCGTCCGCGTCGTCGACAACCTCGCCTCCGGGCGGCTGCAGAACCTGGCCCACTTGGGCAATCCCCCGCCGGCGGGACTGACCTTCCACAAGCTCGACATCGCGAACTTGCCCGAGCTCACGCCGCTGATGCAGGGCGTGGATTGGGTCTTCCACCTCGCGGGCTTGGCCGACATCGTGCCCTCGATCCAGCTTCCGGCCGCGTACCACCACGCCAACGTCGACGGCACCTTCAGCGTGCTCGAGGCGGCGCGGGCGGGGGGCGTGAAGCGGCTGGTCTACGCCGCGTCGTCGTCGTGCTACGGCATCCCGACCGTGACGCCCACGCCCGAGACCGAGCCCGCCCGGCCGCAGTACCCCTACGCCCTCACCAAGTTCGTGGGCGAGCAGTACGTGATGCACTGGGCCCAGGTCTACAAGCTGCCGGCCCTGAGCCTGCGGCTGTTCAACGTCTACGGCCCGCGCTCGCGCACCACCGGCGCGTACGGCGCGGTCTTCGGCGTCTTTCTCGCCCAGAAGCTGGCCAACAAGCCCTACACCGTCGTGGGCGACGGCAAGCAGACGCGCGACTTCACCTTCGTCACCGACGTCGCCGACGCCTTCGTCAAGGCGGCGGAGTCGGAGGTCGTCGGGCAGTACATGAACGTCGGCTCGGGCAACACCTACAGCATCAACCGCCTGGTGGAGCTGCTGGGCGGGCCGGTGACCTACGTGCCCAAGCGCCCGGGCGAGCCCGACTGCACCTTCGCCGACACGGGCAAGATCAAGTCGCTCCTGGGCTGGCAGCCGCGCGTGAATTTGGAGAAGGGCGTCGCCGAGATGCTCAAGCACATCGAGCTCTGGCGCGACGCCCCGGTCTGGGACCCGGCCTCGATCGGCGAGGCGACGAAGGACTGGTTCAAGTACCTCAAGGCGTGAACGACGCGAACCCGCACGCCCCCGGGGACGTATCCATTCCCGGGGAGCCGCTCCCCTCATGTCTCCGCGGAAGCATCTCATGAGCAAGCCCGACAACAAGAGCGGCAAGAAGAGCGCCAAGCAGGACGCCGCCACGAAGAGCAAGAAGCCCCTCCACGCGGGCTCCAAAGCGGCTCCCAAGGCGGCGGGCAGGGCCGCCGACTCACCGCCCCTCGCCCGGCACGCGAAGGTCCACACGCTCGAGGAGCTCGCGGCGGTCATCGCGAAGCTCAAGGCCCAGGGCAAGACCGTCGTCCACTGCCACGGCGTCTTCGACCTGCTCCACATCGGGCACATCCGCCACTTCGAGAACGCCCGCCGGCTGGGCGACGTGCTGGTCGTCACGCTCACGCAGGACCAGTACGTCAACAAGGGGCCGAACCGCCCCGCCTTCCCCGAGGCGCTGCGGGCCGAGGCCATCGCCTCGCTCAACGTCGTCGACCTCGTCGCCGTCAACCGCTGGCCCAACGCCATCGAGACGCTCAAGCTCCTCAAGCCGAGCCTCTACGTGAAGGGCTCCGACTACCGCGACCCGACCAAGGACGTCACCGGCGGGATCGCCCTCGAGGAGGCGGCCATCAACTCCGTCGGCGGGAAGCTTGTCTTCACCGACGACATCACCTTCAGCTCCTCGACGCTGCTCAACCGGCACATGTCGACGCTCTCCGACGACGTCCGCCGGTACCTCGACGGCTTCATCGCCCGGCGGACGCCCGAGCAAGTGACGTCCTACCTCAAGAACGCGCAGAAGCTCAAGGTCCTGATCATCGGCGAGACGATCATCGACGAGTACCAGTACGGCGAGGCGATCGGCAAGAGCTCCAAGGAGCCGACGCTGGTGGTGAAGGCGCTCAACACCGAGGTCTTCGCCGGCGGCATCCTCGCGGTGGCGAACCACGTCGCGAGCTTCGTCGACAAGGTGACGCTGATCTCGCTCCTGGGCGACCGCGACAGCCGGGAGGATTTCGTCCGCTCGAAACTCAACGACCACATCGAGACCAAGTTCCTCTACCGCAAGGACTCGCCCACGCTGGTGAAGCGCCGCGTGATCGACCAATACACCTTCACGAAGCTGCTCGAGGTCTACGACATCAACGACAGCAAGCTCGACGCGGGGGACGAGGAGCGGCTGTGCGCGCTGCTGGCGAAGGAGGTCCCGCAGTACGACTTGGTGATCGTCGCCGACTTCGGGCACGAGATGCTCACCGCCAAGACGCGCGAGATCCTCTGCAAGCACGCGAAGTTCCTGGCGGTCAACACGCAGGCCAACGCGGGCAACCTGGGCTACCACACGATCTCGGAGTACCCGCGGGCGGACTACATCTCGCTGGCGGAGTCGGAGATCCGCATCGAGAGCCGGAACCGCCGCGGCGACCTGAGGCCGATCATGCTGAACGTGGCGAAGAACCTGTCGTGCCCGCGCGTGATGGTGACGCGCGGGAAGGCGGGCTGCACGGGCTGGTCGCCCGAGGAGGGGTTCGTCGACGTGCCCGCGCTGGCGACCAAGGTGGTCGACCGCGTGGGCGCGGGCGACACGGCCTTGGCGCTCACGTCGCTCTGCGCGGTGCAGGGCGCGCCGCTGGAGATCATGGGATTCATCGGCAACGTCGCCGGGGCCGAAGCGGTTGCCACCGTCGGACACCGCCGCTATATTGAACGGTCCTCGATGCTCAAGCATCTCGAAGTGCTGATGAAATAAGAGGATGTCGTTGTTGATCTCTCCCCCGGACTGTGCAGGGGAGCTTGGGGAACGTCTCTGTGTGCGGGGTGTAGGAGTGCGGCCGTGACCCTCAAAGCCACCAGCCATTTCCGCCGCCTGGGCGAACTGCTCGCGGGCACCGCCGTCACCGGGCGGGGCGGGCAGGCGATCCCGCTCGACGACGGCGCTGATCGCGCCGTGCGGCTGATCCTCGAGACCAAGGCCTCCGGCGCGAAGGTGCTGATCGTCGGCAACGGCGGCTCGGCGGCGATCGCCGGCCACCTCGAACTCGACCTGTGCAACCGCGGCAAGGTCCGGGCGATGGCCTTCAACAACGCCCCGGTCCTCACCGCGCTGGCCAACGACCACGGCTACGCCACCGCCTTCGAGCGCCTCGTGGGCTTCTGGGGCGCGAAGGGCGATGTGCTGGTCGCCATCAGCAGCTCGGGCAAGTCGGAGAACATCCACCGCCCGATCCGCGCCTTGGCCTACCGCGGCTGCACCACCATCACCTTCTCGGGCTTCGCCCCCGACAACCCGCTCCGCGCCCAGGGCGACCTGAACTTCTACGTCGCCTCCAGCCACTATGGCGAGGTCGAGGTCTCCCACGAGGCGCTCATCCACTTCGTGATCGACCGCGTCGTCGACGTCGCCATGGCCGCCGCTTCCGGCAATCCGGCTCCCGCATCCCCCGCCCCCTCGGAAAAGAAATGATGTCGAGCCCGTCCCCGATCAAAACCGTCCTGATCACCGGCGGCGGCGGCTACGTCGGCGCGGTCCTCACGCCCCACCTGCTCAGCAAGGGCTTCAAGGTCAAGGTCGTCGACCTCTTCTACTTCGGGCAGGAGGTGCTCGACCCGGTCAAGAACCACCCGAACCTGACCCTCATCCCCGGCGACATCCGCGACGCAGAAGTCCTCAAGCGGGCGATGCCCGGCGTCGACGCGGTGATCCACCTGGCCTGCATCTCCAACGACCCGAGCTTCGAGCTCGACCCGACCCTGGGCAAATCGATCAACTTCGACTCCTTCGAGCCGATGGTCGACATCGCCAAGAAGGCCGGCGTGAAGCGCTTCATCTACGCCTCCAGCTCGAGCGTCTACGGCGTCAGCGAGATCCCCAACGTCGACGAGAGCCACCCGCTCAAGCCGCTGACCGACTACAGCAAGTTCAAGGCGATGTGCGAGCCGATCCTCCTCGCCCGCCAGTCGCCGACGTTCACCACGATGGTGCTCCGCCCCGCGACGGTCTGCGGCCACTCGCCCCGCCAGCGGCTCGACCTGACGGTGAACATCCTCACCAACCTCGCGGTGAACAACGGGAAGATCACGGTCTTCGGCGGGTCGCAGCTGCGTCCCAACATCCACATCCAGGACATGGCCGAGTGCTACCGGCTGCTGCTGGAGCTGCCCGCGGAGAGGATCGCCGGGCGCACCTTCAACGCGGGGTTCCAGAACCACAGCGTGGCCGACATTGCGAGGATCGTGAAGGAGGTCGTCGAGAAGGAGATGCCGGCGCGGGCCCCGATCGAGATCGTCACCAGCAGCACGAACGACCTGCGCTCCTACCACATCAACTCCGACCTGATCCGCCGCGAGCTGGGCTACACGACGAAGTTCACCATCGAGGACGCCGTGCGCGACTTGGTGAAGGCCTTCCGCGCCGGGCTGCTGCCCAACTCGCTCTCCGACCCGAAATATTTCAACATCAAGGTCATGCAGCAGAAGGCCAAGGCCTGACCCCCCCCCCCGGATTCCCGGAATCCTCCGAAGTCCCGGAAAGGACGCCCGCGTGCAGAAGATGAGCGTGCAGGAGATCGACGCGATGGCCCGGCGGGTGCGCTCGCAGGTGGTGCGCATGTCGTTCCGCGGGAACTCGCCGCACTTGGGCTCCTGCCTCTCGTGCGCGGACATCGTCGTCACCGCCTACGCGACCGCGGTGAGGATCGATCCCAAGAACCCGACCGACCCGGACCGGGACCGCTTCATCCTGAGCAAAGGGCACGCCGCCCCGGTGCTCTACGCGACGATGGCGGAATGCGGGCTGATTTCGCGCGACCTGATCGAGCACTACAACCAGGACGGGGCCGTGCTGGCGGAGCAGCCTTCGCCCGCGTGCGTCCCGGGGCTCGAGGCGGCCACGGGCTCGCTCGGTCACGGGCTGCCGCTCGGGCTGGGGATGGCCCTGGCCGCCAAGCTGGGCGGGAAGAAGTACCGCGTCTTCGTCTGCATGAGCGACGGCGAGTGCAACGAGGGCTCGGTCTGGGAGGCGGCCATGTTCGCCCCCGCCAAGAAGCTCGACAACGTCATCCTCTTCGTCGACTACAACCGCTGGCAGGCGACCGACCGCAGCGAGGAGGTGCTCGCCCTCGCGCCGCTGCGCGACAAGTTCGCCGCCTTCGGGTGGAGCGCCCACGACATCGACGGGCACGACCACGCCGCCCTGGCGAAGCTGATGGCGAACGTCCCCGACGGGACGGGCAAGCCGATCGCGGTGGTCTGCAGGACGGTCAAGGGCAAGGGCGTCTCCTACATGCTCGACGACAACAACTGGCACTACCGCGTTCCCAAGCGCGAAGAGGTCGAGGCGGCTTGGCGCGAGCTGGGTCAGGACCCGGCGGGCATCGGCCCGACGCCCGCCCATCGGCCGGGGGGGCACTGAGCCATGCGCAACGCATTCGCCAACGAACTCACGACCCTCGCCAAGACCGACCCGCGCATCGTCATGCTCTCGGGCGACATCGGCAACCGGCTCTTCGACGAGTTCAAGACCAACTGCCCCGGGCGCTACTTCAACTGCGGCGTCGCCGAGGCGAACCTCATCGGCGTGGCGGCGGGCCTGACGATGTGCGGCTACCGCCCCGTCGCCTACACCATCGTCCCCTTCATCACCACGCGCTGCCTCGAGCAGATCCGCGTCGACGTCTGCTACCACGAGCAGCCGGTGATCATCGTCGGCGTGGGCGGCGGGCTCTCCTACGCCTCGCTGGGCGGCACGCACCACTCCTGCGAGGACATCGCGATGCTCCGCACGCTGCCGGGCATGCAGGTGGTCTGCCCCGCCGACGCGATGGAGGTGCGCGGCAGCATCCGCGCCGCGATGGCGTCGAACAAGCCGACTTACATCCGCATCGGCAAGCGCGGCGAGCCGGTCTACCACAAGGCGCCCCCCGCCTTCGAGATCGGCAAGTCGATCACCATGCGCCCCGGGAACGACGTCGCCCTGCTCAGCACCGGCAACGCGATGCCGCTGGCGCTGGAGGCGGCGGAGGCGCTGGCGGCCGCGGGCATTTCCGCCCGCGTGGAGAGCTACCACACCGTCAAGCCGCTCGACGAGGCGACGCTCAACGAGGTCTTCGGGCGCTACAAGCTGGTGGCGACGATCGAGGAGCACAGCAAGATCGGCGGGCTGGGCGGCGCGGTCGCCGAGTGGCTGGTCGACCGCCCCGCTCCCTTGAAGGCCCGCATGCTCCGCTTCGGCACCGACGACCGCTTCAACCACGAGGCCGGCTCGCAGGACTTCGCCCGCGGGAACCTGGGGCTGACGACCAAGGGGATCGTGGAGTCGGTCAAGGCGGCGTGGGCGGCGAAGGGCTGATCCAGTCAATCGCGGACTCCTTCCCGATGCGCATCGGCGTCGACTTCGACAACACCATCGTCTGCTACGACCAGCTCTTCCTCCGCCTCGCGCAGGAGAAGGGGCTCGCGCCGGCGGGGCTGCCCGCGAACAAGGGCGCGGTCCGCGACCATCTCCGCGCCATCGGCAAGGAAGACGTCTGGACCGAGATGCAGGGCGAAGCCTACGGCTCACAGATCCGCGGGGCGCTGCCCTTCCCGGGCGTGAAGGATTTCTTCCGCGAATGCGTCCGGGCCGGCGTCGATGTCTTCATCGTCAGCCACAAGACGCTGCACCCCTTCAAGGGCCCTCAGTACGACCTGCACGCCGCGGCCCGCGACTGGCTCGAGTTCCAGGGGTTCTTCGACCCCGCCCCCCGGAACATCGGCCTCGCCCGCGAGCGCGTCTTCCTCGAACTGACCAAGGTCGAGAAGGTCGAGCGCATCGCCGCGCTGGATTGCACGCACTTCATCGACGACCTGCCCGAGTTCCTGGCCGAGCCGGGCTTCCCCGCGAAGACGAGGAAGATCCTGTTCGACCCGGCGTCGGCCGTGCCGCCCGCGGAGATCTACACCCGTCTCAAGTCGTGGGAACAGATCGCCTCGGCCCTACTCGGCCCCGCGAGGGCCTCATCGTGACCGCCCCGACCGGACCCGCCTGGCTTGAAGGCCCGCCCCTGGAACAGGCCGCGGGCGAGCTCGTCGCCGGCGCGGGGCTGGGGCGCGTCGACTCGCTCAGCCCGCTCGCGGGGGGCGGGAACAACCGGACCTACCGCCTGGCCGCTGGGGGGCGCGATATCCTGCTCAAGGCCTATTTCCGCGACCCGGCCGACCCGCGCGACCGGCTCAAGGCCGAATTCGACTTCTCGCGCTTCGCCTGGGACCGCGGCATCCGCGTCATCCCCGAGCCGTTGGCCCGCGACGCGCGGAACGCGCTGGGGCTCTACGCCTTCATCCACGGGCGCATGCTCGAGCCGCACGAGGTCACGCCCGCCCGCGTCGACGAGAGCCTCGACTTCTGCATCGCGCTCAACCGTGGCCGGCATGCCCCCGCGGTCGCCGCGCTGGCCGCCGGCCTCGCCGACGGGTCCGAGGCCTACTTCTCGCTGACGGACCACCTCGCCGGCGTCGCCCGCCGCGTCGCGCGGCTGGGCGAGATCGAGGGCGCCGGCCCGATCAACCACGAGGCCCGCGCGTTCGTGCGCGGCGAGTTGGGCCCGGCCTGGGAGCGCGTGACCGCCGACGTGCGGGCCGCCATCCCCGACCTGGGCGGCGACGCCCCGCTCCCGAGCGAACAGCGCTGCCTCTCGCCCTCCGACTTCGGCTTCCACAACGCGATGCTGGCTGGGGATGGAAAGCTGATCTTCCACGACTTCGAATACGCCGGCTGGGACGACCCCGGCAAGACCGCGGGCGACTTCTTCTGCCAGCCCCGTCTGCCCGTCCCGCCCGGGCTTTTCGAGCACTTCGTCGGCGCGCTCGTGGATTCCCTGGGGCTGCCCGCGTCGCATGTCCGCCGGGCCCGCCTGCTGCGCGGGGTCTACCAGGTGAAGTGGTGCTGCATCATGATGAACGAGTTCCTGCCCCTCGGGGCCCGCAGGCGGCGCTTCGCGCTGAGCGAGGCCGACGCCGAGGCGCGGAAGGTCCGCCAACTCGCGCAGGCCCGCCGGGGGCTGGGCGCGCTCACGATCGAAGGGAACCGCTGATGGCCTACGTCGACTTCATCGCGCCGATCCACAAGGCGACCCAGCGCGACTACCTCGCCCGCGTCAACGCCTTCCCCAAGGCCGAGGCGGCGGCGATCGCCAAGAAGTTCGGGCAGGAGTACTGGGACGGCGAGCGCCACTTGGGCTACGGCGGCTACAAGTACGACGGGCGCTGGCGCAAGGTCGCCGACGCCATGCGCGACCACTACGGCCTGAAGGCGGGCGACCGCGTCCTCGACGTCGGCTGCGGCAAGGGGTTCCTGCTCTACGACCTCACGCAGTCGGTCCCGGGCATCCAAGTCACGGGGATCGACATCTCCGGCTACGGGATCGAGCACGCCAAGGAGGAGGTCCGCCCGTTCCTCAAGGTCGCCAACGCCAACGCGCTTCCATTCGCCGACAAGAGCTTCGACTTTGTCTATTCGATCACCACGCTGCACAATCTCAAGTGCTTCGACTTGGACAAGGCCCTGCGCGAGATGGAGCGCGTCGGGAAGCGGAAATACCTCTGCGTGGAGAGCTACCGCAACGAGTCGGAGAAGGTCAACCTCCTCTACTGGCAGCTCACCTGCGAGGCCTTCTTCTCCCCCGAGGAGTGGCAGTGGTGGTTCGACCGGACCGGGTACACCGGCGATCATTCGTTCATCTACTTTGAGTGACCGAGTTCGAGTGATGCGGTTCGAGTGACAGAGTTCGAGTGACTTTTCTTGGGTGACGTCGTGATGGAAAGCCTCAAGACAATCCGGACCATGCGGGCGGCCATCCTCACCGAGCTCAAAGCCCCGTTGGTCGTCGACGAGGTGGGGCTCCCCGCGGCGCTCGACATCGGGCAGGTCTTCGTGCGCGTCCACTACAGCGGGATCTGCGGCTCGCAGTTGGGCGAGATCGCGGGCGTGAAGGGCGAGGACAAGTATTTGCCGCACCTGCTCGGGCACGAGGCCGGGGCGGTGGTGCACGAGGTCGGCCCGGGCGTGCGGCATTTGAAGGTCGGCGACCGCGTCGTGCTCCACTGGCGCAAGGGTGTGGGGATCGACGCCGCCCCGCCGAGCTACACGTGGCGCGGGAAGAGGCTCAACGCGGGCGGCATCACGACCTTCAACGAATACGCGGTGGTCTCCGAGAACCGCGCGACGCCCGTCGACCCCGCGCTGCCGCTCGACCTCGCGACGCTCTTCGGCTGCCCGCTCACCACGGGGCTGGGCGTCGTGGTCAACAACGCCAAGCTGACCCTGGGCGAGTCGATCGTCGTCTTCGGCGCGGGCGGCGTGGGGCTCAACATCATCCAGGGCGCGGCGATGGTCTCCGCCAACCCGATCGTCGCGATCGACCTCTACCCCGACAAGCTGGAACTGGCACGCAGGCTCGGCGCGACGCACACGCTCGACGCCCGCTCGCCGGACCTGAACGCCGCCATCCGCGCGATCGTCGGCCAGAAGGGGGCCGACGTCGTCGTCGACAACACCGGCAACGTCAACATCATCAAGCAGTGCTACGACCTGACCGGCCCCGAGGGGCGCACCATCCTCGTGGGCGTGCCCCGCGCCGACCAAGACATCCAGATCCACTCCCTCCCGCTCCACTTCGGCAAGGTGCTCACCGGCTCGCACGGCGGGGAGACCCGACCCGAGACGGACATCCCGCGCTATGTCCGCCTCCACCGCGCGGGCAAGCTCGAGCTCTCCGGGCTCATCTCCAAGCGGTTCGGGCTCGGGCAGGTCAACGAAGCGCTCGACGCGATGCGCCGCGGCGACGTCCCGGGGCGATGCGTCATCGAGATGCCGCCGGGGCCTTGACGCTCGGCTGCAGAGAAGGGCGTTTGCGGCACCCGTAAGCCGGGCCCAAGCCATTTATGCAAGACCCCGCAGGCCATTTGCCGCAGGAGCCACCCGCCGCGACGCCCGCGCCGCGCGCGGGGCACATCGCCTCCATCCGCTCCTGGCTCGCCCACGCCGAGGTCGACCGCTCCGTCGTCTTCGCGGCCGGGTGGCGCATTCTGCAGGCCTTTGTCGGCGTGGGCAGCCTGCTCATCATCCCGCGATTCATCAGCGAGGAACTGCAGGGCTACTACTACACCTTCTACAGCGTCGCGGCGATCACCTCGCTCATGGAGTTGGGGCTTCACAGCGTGATCGTCAACCTCGCCAGCCATGAGTGGGCGCACCTGAGGCTCAACGCCCGCGGCGAGCCTGAGGGTGTTGCCGGGGACGATGCCGCGGCGCTCTCGCGCCTAGTCAGCCTCGGACGGCAGGTCTTCCGCTGGTACGCGATCGCCGCGGCGTTGGCGTGGGTGGTCATCACCATCGTCGGGTGGATCGTCTTCTCGGGCACCAAGGGGAGCGAACACGTTCCGTGGCAGGGGCCCTGGCTGGTGATTGCCTTCATCACCGCGGCGGCGACGCTGGCTCTCCCGTTCGTCTCGCTGTTGGAGGGCTGCAACCAGGTGGCGGCCGTGTTCAAGGTGCGGATGACGCAGGCGCCGCTGGTGGCCGTGGTGATCTGGTCGGGCATCCTCGCGGGGCTGGGGCTCTGGGCGGTGCCCATGGGCGCGGCGATGGCGCTCGCCTGCGACCTTTGGATCCTGCTGGTGCGCTACCGCCGTTTCTGGCGCCCGTTCCTCAACCCGCCCGCGGGCGCGACGATGGACTGGATGCGCGAGGTCTGGCCGATGCAGTGGCGCCTCGCGGTCAGCGCCTTGGGCGGCTACTTCATGTTCCAGCTCTCCAATCCCGTGATCCTGCGCACGCAGGGCCCGGTCGAGGCGGGGCGCATGGGCCTGACGTTGCAGATCATCGCAGCCATCCAGAACCTCGGGCAGGCCTGGACGCAGACACGGGTGCCGCAGTTCGGCGAGCTGATCGCGAAACGGCAGTACAAGGAGCTCGATGTCCGCTTCTACCGCACCACGATCGTCTCCACGTCGGTGGTGCTCGCCGGCGGCTTGGCGGTGCTGTTGGGCGTCTGGGTGATGCACCGGGCGGATTTCTATTTGGCGGACCGCATGCTCGGCCTGTTCTCCACCGCCGTCCTGGTGCTGAATGGCGTGCTTACGCAGATGAGCATGTGCCAGTCGTTCTATCTCCGCGCCCACAAGCGAGAGCCCCTGATGGTGATGAGCCTCGTCGTCGGGCTCCTGCAGGGGCTGCTGGTCTGGTGGTGGGGGTCGCAATACGGCGCGATGGGCGCCGCCGTCGCGGCACTCGTGTCGATGGGCCTCGTCGGGTTGCCTTGGGAAACCGCCATCTGGTTCGCGGCCCGCAAACGCTGGCATGTATGATCCGCGTCTGACCAATGCCCTCGCGGGTGGCTTGCACGCCCTCGCCTCGGCGCTCAACCTTTTTCCCCGGTGAATCCCATGAAAACCGTCGTCGTCATCGGAAGCAACTCCTTCTCCGGGGCCGACTTCGTCGACCTCCTGCTGGGGGAGACCGCCTACAACGTGGTGGGCGTCAGCCGCTCGCCCGAGAAGGGGCCGCTCTTCCTCGCCTACCGCAGCCGCGCAGACCTTTCTCGCTACAAATTCATCCAGGCCGACCTGAACCACGACATGGACCGGCTGCTCAAGACGCTGGGCGAGCTGAAGCCGGCCTACATCGTCAACTTCGCCGCGCAGAGCGAGGTCGCGCCGAGCTGGAAGAATCCCGACCACTGGTTCCTCACCAACGCCGTCGCCATCACCCGCCTCGCCAACTTCCTCAAGGACCAGCCCTGGCTCGAGCGCTACGTGCACATCTCCAGCCCCGAGGTCTACGGCACGTGCGAGGGCGTGGTGAAGGAGGACGGCCCGCTGAACCCCAGCACGCCCTACGCCGCGTCGAAGGCCGCGGGCGACCTCTCGCTCTTCACCTACGTCAAGAACTTCAAGTTCCCGATGTCGATGATCCGCGCGACCAACGTCTACGGCCCGCGCCAGCAGCTCTTCAAGATCATCCCCCGCTCGGCGATCTACCTGAAGCTCGGCAAGGTCATCGAGCTCCACGGCGGGGGGCACGCCGTGAAGTCCTACATCCACATCCGCGACGTCTCCCGCGGCGAGCTGGCCGCGATGGAGCGCGGGCGCACGGGCGAGATCTACCACCTCTCGCCCGACGGGGGCGTGGCGGTGCGCGACGCGGTGAAGATGATGTGCGAGGCCTTGGGCAAGACCTTCGAGGCAGGCACCAAGATCGTGGCGGAGCGCCTCGGGCAGGACAAGGCCTACGTCATCGACTCGACCAAGGCCCGGACCGAGTTCGGCTGGCGGCCCAAGATCAGCCTGCGCGAGGGGATCAACGAGGTGGCGCAGTGGGTCGACAAGAATTGGGACGCGGTGAAGCAGGCGCCGCTGGACTACATCCACAAGCCGTGAGTGATCAGGTCACGCCTTGGCGTCGGGCGCGGCATCGACCTTCGTTTTCGCCCGCCAGGCGTCGACGTCGATGATCGCCCACATGCGGGCGAACTCGGCCTGCAGGAACTCCAGCGTCTCGGCGTGGGGCCAGAAGATCTGGTCGGGGCGCGAGCCGAAGAAGCGGTAGCAGCCGTTCTCGAAGATCATCCCACGGTAGACCTCGGGCGTGAGGTTCGTGCGCACGATCGAGTAGGGGGCGTCGCTGAAGATCGACTTGGCGCAGAGGCCCGAGCTGGCTCCCATGTTGAACGCGGAGATCTCCAGCAGCGCGACGTCCTGCTCCAGGGTCGTGTCGTGGTCCTTGGCCATGATCACGTTGGGGCAGGCGCGGAGGCGCGGGTCGATCTCCTCCTTGGAGCAGGTGACCACGAACCTCACGGGGTATTGGCCGGCGCAGGCGTTGAAGAAACGCAGCCAAACGTCGATGTCGAGGTTGCGCGACGGGTCCCATCGGGGGTTGTTGCGCATGTTGACGCTGACCAGCACGTCGGGCTCCGCATGGCTGGCATAGAACCGCTTCGCCCAGTCGAGCATCAGCGGCCGGCTCTGGATGAGCGGGAGACGGCCTGTCCTCTGGACATGGTCGTACAGGACCTCGCTGTAGATCCGTCCGCGGAGGTTCTTGCCGAGCTTGTAGGTCGCGCCGGGCGGCCAGACCTGGTAGCGGCGGATGTTGTCCTGCAGGAACTCGTCGAACTGGGCGTGGGAGTCGAAGACGAAGAGGGAGCCCAGGTGCGGATTGACCTGGGCTGCGGGGAGGATCTGGTTGATGCGGGCGTGGAAGTTGTCGTCGTCGATGTTCCACTGCCAGGCGTTCTTCACGGCCTTGCCTTCGTGGATGACGGCGTAGTCGACCTTGTCGAGGCCCCAGCGCTCGCGCAGGACCATCGCCGCCGCCTGGAACTCGAGGATGTCGCCGACGGTGAAGGACTGCGACTCCAAGTCGTAGATGAAGAGCAGCCGCCTCCAGTCGCGAGGCCCGGCGACGGCGCGGTTGAAGCTGGAGAAGAACCAGCGGAGCAGGAGCAGCCAGCGGGTGAGGCGCTCGCGGACGGCGGTGAATGGTCCGACTTTGAGGATGCTGTGGAGCGTGCCCCACATGCTCCGCGGCTGGGCGACGCCCTTGGCGGAGATCGCGTCGCCGAGGGATTTCATCGCGCGGCCGAAGGGCATCGAAAGGCTCGGGTCGATGGGTGGAGAGGAAGCGTCGATCGTCGGTCGGACGATACCCACACCCTCCTTCGTCGTCAACGAAATCGCGCGGGGGTCGTCGCGAGCGGCCAGCCAGGCGGTTTGCTCCGATGAAGCGGTGGGTTTGCGGTCTCTGTGAAGTCGCTCGGGCGAGAGCCCGCCACGCGTCGCGCAGGTTGTTCATGCCCCTCATCGCGGCTACACTATCAAGGTCAGACCGACCGATAGAGTCTTGCGCTCCGGTTCTTCTCCTCCCCTTGGACGCCCCCCTCCTTCGCTCCCTCTGCCTTCCCGCCCGGAACTTTGGGCACTTTCGCATCGGCCCCGGAAGCAACTTTGGGCCGACAACTCCACCTGGAGCGTCTGAGATGGGCAAGAAACTGTACGTTGGCAACCTCAATTACGAAATGAACAACAGCTCGCTCGAGCAATTGTTCGCCGAGTTCGGCTCGGTCCAGAGCGCCGAAGTGATCATCGACCGCGAGACCGGTCGGAGCAAGGGCTTCGGCTTCGTCGAGATGGGCTCCGAAGAGGAGGCCCAAGCGGCGATCAACGCGCTCTCCGGCAAGGAAAACAACGGCCGGCCCCTGACCGTCAACGAAGCCAAGCCCCGTGAGCCCCGCAGCGGCGGCGGTGGTGGCTACGGCGGCGGTGGTGGTGGCGGCGGCGGCCGCCGGCGGTTCTGATCCGCTCAAACTTCGGGCCCGGGCCGTGAAAACGACTCGGGCCCATTTCGTCTGCGCCATGCCGTCGGAGCCGGATCGCTGAGCCAGTTCGTCCAAGCATCCTCCGTTCGAACGCCGTCCACCTCGACAGGAAGCCGATGAGTAATCCGATGACATCGCAACCCCCGCTGCATCAGGCCGCGATCGAGGGCAAGCTCGCGGACGTCGAGACGCTCCTCGCGGGCGGCGCCGACGTCAATGCCCGCGGCCTCGACAGCGCGACTCCGCTGCGCCTCGCCGCCCAGCACGGGCACGCCGACGTGGTCAAGCGCCTGATCGCCGCGGGCGCCAACGTCGACGCGCTCGACCGCTACGCCAAGACCCCGCTCTACAAGGCCGCCCAAGCGGGCCACATCGAGGTCGTGAAGCTCCTGCTCAAGCGCGGCGCCAAGATCGCCGCCGAGGGCGCCGACCGCCGCACGCCGCTCCACTGGGCGGCGTCGAAGGGCAACCTCGAGCTGATGACCCTGCTGGTCGACCACGGCGCCGACGTCAACGCCACTGACCGCGAGAGCGGCAGCGCCCCGCTTCACTACGCCGCGCGGAGCGGAAAGAAGGAGGCCGTGGAGTTCCTGCTCAGCCGCGGCGCGAAGGTCGACGCCAAGGAGCGTTACGGGCAGACCGCGCTCGAGGCCGCCGACAACGAAGGCCACGCCCAGGCGGCCGACACGCTCCGCCAAGCGAGCCCGACCAAGCGCCCCCGCGGCGGAAAGTAAGCCGACATCCTGATTGAACAACATGAACGCCGAGCGGGCGACCGCCGGCGGTTTTTGTTGCGCTGGACAGTTCGCGGCCGGAGCCGGGTTGACCGCGGTCACACCGCCCAATACTTCCACAAATCCTGCGGGATCTCATACCGGAATGATTTCTGCTCGACGTGGTGGTACCGCGCGAAGAAGGCGAACCGCGGCGTGTTGCGGATGTTCGTGCTCCCGGTGTGCACCGTGTAGGCGTGCCAGAAGATCACGTCGCCCGCGCGCCCGTTGAAGTGCGCTGGCGGGCGCGGCGCGAGGCGCGTGAAGACGTTCGGCCCGCCCCAGTTGAAGCCCGGCTCGTCGCGGAAGCGCCCGTCCACCTGCTCGGGGTTCTCCAGGAAATACAGGTGCGTCGTGAGGTGGCTGTCGGGCCAGTATTGGAACGCCCCGCCCATCGCTTCGCAGTCGTAGGCGTAGGCGGTCGCGGTGAGCATGAAGGGCGACCAGTTCCCGGGGTAGTAGCCGTCGAGGTGGCCCCAGGTCGTGGGCGACCAGGCGGTGGAGCGCGAGGGCCAGTGGACCAGCGGGGCGCCGGAGTCGGACCCGCCGACGAATCGCCCGCCGCCGAGCTGGTCGATGATCGCGCGGACGCGCGGGTGGCTGTGGAGCTGCAGTTCCACGGGGCTGATCGAGAAGCCCGAGAGCTGATACGGCGTCTGGCCCCATGTCGTCGGGTCATTCTCGCGCCCGCCCAGGTGCTCCCAGAGTTGCCGCCGCCACGCCTGGATGTAGACGGGCTCGAGCACCCCAGGCACGACGAGGTAGCCATGGGCCTTGAAATGGTCGATCTGGTCGGCGGAGAGCGGGGCGGGCATGGGCGGAGATCCGGGGGGCCGGGGGCCGGGCAAGTGGAGGATATCACGCCGAGAGGAAACCGCCGTCGACCGGCAGCATCACGCCGTGGATCATGTCGGCTTGTTCACTGAGGAGGTACGCCACCGCGTGGGCGACGTCCTTGGGATAGGCGAATCGCCCGAGCGGGATCTTCGCGAGCATCGGGCCGGACTTCTTGGGGTCGCCCCAGGCCATCTCGCCCATGGGCGTGAGGGTGACGGTGGGGTTCACGGCGTTGACGCGGATCTGGTGTGGGCCGAGCTCGAGCGCCATCGTGCGGGTGAGCTGGTCGAGAGCGCCCTTGGAGGCGCAGTAGGCCGTGTGGTCGACGATGCCGACCATCGACGCCTGGCTGGAGAGGTTGACGATCGCCCCCGTCTTCTTCGCGGCGATGAGGGCCTTCGCCACCGCCTGCGAGAAGACCAGCGCGGAGCGGACGTTCACCGCGAGCGTCTTGTCGAAGGCCTCGACGGTCGTCGCGAGGAACGACTGCGGGATGGAGATGCCCGCGTTGTTGACCAGCAGCGTGACGGGCCCGCCCGCGACGGCCTTGGCGGCGGCGGCCTGCGCCGCGGAGGCGTCGGCCAGGTCGGCCTGGATCGTCTCGCAGCCGATCTCCTTCCTCAGCGCGTCAAGGTCGGCCTGCGTGCGGCTGACCGCGACGACCTTCGCGCCGCACTTGTGCAGCAGCACCGCGATCTCGCGCCCGATGCCCTTGCCCGCGCCGGTGACGACGGCGCGCTGGCCGTTGAATTGGATCTGCATGATTGATTCCT
Organism: Planctomycetota bacterium; assembly: GCA_026386955.1. Taxonomy (GTDB): domain Bacteria; phylum Planctomycetota; class Phycisphaerae; order Phycisphaerales; family Phycisphaeraceae; genus JAPLMQ01. Next base: position 30,840 of record JAPLMQ010000306.1, on the reverse strand, counting down.
GGGAGATGAAACCGAGGACCGCGCGGTGTTCTTCGAACCGCTCACCCCATCTCGATCTGCGCCTTCACCGCGTCGGCGGGCATGTGCGTCGCGAACTCGAACGCCTTCACCGAGTCGGCAAAGCCGAACTTGTTCGTGATCAGCGGCTTGACGTTGATCTTCCCGCTGCCCATCAGCGCCACCGCGCGCGGGTAGACGTGCGCGTAGCGGAAGACCGTCTCGATGCTCGCCTCCTTCACCTGGGCCGAGACCAGGTCGAGCGCCACCGGCTCGACGGGCATGCCGATGAAGACGACCTTCCCGCCGGGGGCCAACGGCTCGAAGACGCCCGCGGCCGCCTTGGCGTTCCCGCTCGCCTCGAAGACCACGTCCGCGCCCCAGCCGTCGGTCAGTTCCCTCACGACGTCGACGACCTTCTTTTGCCGGACATTCACCGTGGTGATCGGCCCGAGCGTCGCGGCGAGCGCGAGCTTCGGCTCCTGCACATCGCACATGATGATCCGGCTGCACCCGCCCGCGAGGGCCGCGAGCGCGGTGACCATCCCGATCGGCCCCGCCCCGATCACCACCGCGACGTCGCCGGGCTTGATCCGCGCCTTGGTCGCCGCCTGCATCCCCACCGCCAGTGGCTCGACCATCGCCCCTTCGGCGAAGCTCACGTTGTCGGGCAGCTTGAAGGTGAAGTCGGCCGGGTGGACCACGCTGGGGCGGAGGATGCCGTGGACGGGCGGCGTCGCCCAGAAGCGCACCGCGGGGTCGAGGTTATAGATGCCCAGCCGGCTGGCCTTGGAGTTGGGGTCGGGGATGCCCGGCTCCATGCAGACGCGGTCGCCGACCTTGAGCAGCTTCACGTCGCGCCCGGTCTCGGTGATCGTGCCCGCGGCCTCGTGGCCCAGGACCATCGGCTCGCGCACGACGAACGGGCCGATGCGCCCGAACTCGTAGTAGTGGACGTCGCTCCCGCAGATGCCCACGGTGTGGATCTTGATGCGGACGTCGCGCGGGCCGAGGGGTTCGGGCAGATCGATGTCGCGCAGCTTGAGGCGCTTGGTCTCTTCGAGGACGAGGGCTTGCATTGTGAGGTCTCCGCCGGGCGAGCCCCGGTGCGCCCGGCGCGGCAGCGTCGGGTGGCCAAGGCATTTTAGTGGTTCGCGATCCCGCCGGTGGACAAGGGGCGGCAATCTACCGTGGGTCTTGGAAATCGCCGGCCATTCAGCCGTTCCGTGGGCCGGAAAATTTTTTGGGCTGGCGCTTGCCTTTGAGGCCCCAATCGCCCCTAATATGGGGCGAAGGTCGAGGCGACGCTCGCGGCGGACTTGACGGTCCGACACGATTTGAGTGTTGATGCTTGGCCGGCCCCACATCCCATTGCCCCCGGAAGGGTCCCGTCCGGCTACGGCCGACGGGGCCTTTTTTTATTCAACCATGTCCGATCCGTGACGGGCTCGCCTGCCGATGGGCGAAGTCCCGCCCAACGAAAATCGGCGATCGCTCCGAAGAGCCACCGCCGAAGGTAGGAATGGGAAGATGACTGATGGACCGAGCGGAGTCGCGCCGGTCAGCGATTGCCGCGGTAACCACCGCCGCCACCGCCCCCTCCGCCGTAGCCGCCACCACCGCGGTCATTTGAGCGAGGCCGGGCTTCGTTGACGGTGAGGGCTCGCCCTCCGAATTGCTGCCCGTTGAGGGCTTCGATCGCTTGGCGTCCCTCAGCCTCGTCGGCCATCTCGACGAAGCCAAAGCCCTTGCTCCGCCCGGTCTCCCGGTCGGTGATGATGCTGACTTTCGAGATTGCCCCGAACTGCGAGAAGAGGTCCTGCAGTTCCTGATCCGTCGTGCCGTAAGGGAGATTCCCGACGTAGATGTTGACCACGGACGTGAATCCTCTCCCGATCCTCGATCGATGAATCCAGACGCACCCTCGGGATGGTTGCGACGGAGTTGCCCGAACCGACTCGCGACGATGCAGAGGCGCCTAGGGCGGTTCGGAAGTTAAGATTAACCAAGGCCTTGTTCAAAGACAATACTTTTTTTCTTGCCCTAAAAGCCTTTATTCAAATAGAGTTACAGTAGTCTTGCTTGCGACGCCGATGAGCCACGGCGGACGGGCGGAACCCGAATTGCTGCTGCGAATACCACCGAGGGCTCGCAACCGGAAGGGCAGCGCGTGAAGCGAAATGCAACCACCGACCTCGGCAGGCGGGCGCTGATCAAGGGCGGGACGCTCTTGCTCGTGGCCGGGGCGCTGAACCCGATGCGCGCCGCGGAGTCGCTCGCGCAGGCGGCGGCGAAGGCGGCGTCGGAGACCGCTCCGTCCACCCAGCCCGCGGGTCCGCTGCGCATCGGGCTCATCACCGACCTGCACTACGCCGACAAGCCTTCCGTCGGCACGCGGTTCTACCGCGAAGTCCCCGCGAAGCTCGCCGAGGCGGGGGAGGCCTTCAAGCGGGCCGGCGCATCGACGGTCGTCTGCGTGGGCGACTTGATCGACAGCGCCGCGACCCTCGAGGCCGAGCGAGGCCACCTCGCGACGATCAACCGCCAACTCGCCTCGATCGCCGACGACCGGCACTACGTGCTGGGCAACCACTGCGTCGACGGGCTGACCAAGGAGGAGTTCCTCGCCGACGTGGGGCAGGCGAAGTCGTACGGCTCGTTCGACCGAGGCGGCGTCCATTTCGTCCTCCTCGACGCCTGCTTCCGCGTCGACGGCGTTCCCTACGGCCGCCGCAACGCGGGCTGGACCGACACCTTCGTCCCCGCCGAGCAGCTCGCGTGGCTCGCCGCCGACCTGCGGGCGACAACGCTCTTGACGATCGTCTTCGTGCACCAGAGGCTGGACGAGAGGTCCGACCACGCGGTGCGGAACGCGCCGGCCGTGCGGGCCGTGCTGGAGGCGTCGGGAAAGGTGCGAACGGTGTTTCAGGGGCACCACCACATCAACGACCTCAAGGAGATCGCCGGCGTGCGCTATTGCACCCTGATGTCGATGATCGATGGCTCGGGCCCGGCGAGCAACGCCTACAGCCTGCTGGAGATCGCGCCGACCGGGGCGATCTCGGTGCGGGGTTTCCGCGGGCAGAAGAGCTACGACTGGCCGGCGTGACCGGCGCGGGCGTCCGGGCCGCGCGGAATTTCGTGCCAAAAAATCGGCGCTCGCCGATCCTTCGGATGGCCGGCGCTGCTACACTCTTTCGTGGTAGCCCGTCTGTTGCGGCGGTGGAAGATCTTGCGATTCACACCTTCAGGACGGCACGCTTGCCCGATGCAAAGCCTGCATCTCCGGCGTCGGACCCGACGCGATTGATCAACGCGCGGTTGCTCCGCGCCTCCAAGACCTACGCCCAGGAACGCCGCTGGTTGAGTTGGTTCCACCTCTGGTCCACCCTCGCGATCTTCGCCACCCTCATCGCCGTCGCCTGCATGCAGAGCCTGCCCCTGCTCGCCCGCGGCTGCGCCAGCATCGTCGCGGGCATGACGCTCATCCGCGTCTTCATCCTCTACCACGACTTCCAGCACGGCACGATCCTCAAGGGGTCGTGGGTCGCCAAGGTCGTCATGACCACCTACGGCCTGGTGGCGCTCAACCCGCCGAGCATCTGGACGCGCTCGCACAACCACCACCACAAGAACAATGCCAAGATCTTCGGCGCGAGCATCGGCTCCTACCCGGTGATGACCGTCTCCGCCTGGGGCAGGGCGTCGCGCGGGCAGCGCATCGGGTACATCATCTCCCGCCACCCGCTGACGATCTTCGCCGGCTACCTGACGATCTTCCTCTACGGGATGTGCCTGCGCTCCCTGATGGCCAGCCCACGCGAGCACTTGGACTCGGGCGTCTCGCTGGTCGTCCACGGCGGGCTCATCGCGCTGGCCCTCTCGCACGGCGTCGACACGCTTCTCCTGGGCATGATGGTGCCATGCTGGATCGCCGCCGCCGCGGGGGCCTACCTCTTCTACGCCCAGCACAACTACCCCGGCGCCAAGCTGCACGACCGCGCCGCGTGGGACTACGTCGCCGCCGCGACCGAGTCGTCAAGCCACCTGCAGATGAGCCGGCTGATGAACTGGTTCACCGGGAACATCGGCTACCACCACCTGCACCACCTCAACGCGCGGATCCCCTTCTACCGCCTGCCCGAGGCGATGGCGGGGCTGCCCGAGATGCAGTCGCCCGGGACGACCACGCTCTCGGTCGGCGACATCGTCCGCTGCTTCAGCCTCAAGCTCTGGGACGCCCGGCAGGGGCGCTGGTCGGGCTTCGTGCCCGTCGGCGCTTCGGAGTCTCCGGCGGCAAGCCTTGGCGTCCCCCCTGACGCCGAGCCCCACGCCGCCTCCCGCCCGCCGCTGGATTGATTGACAACCCAAACAAGCCTATGGATCGCGACGGCACTCCGTCGCGTTCCGTGGGGTCGGACTCGCGCAGAGGTCAGCCCGGCTTCCAGTTCGCCGCGACGCGCCGCATCTGGTCGCGCAGCGGCGTGAACGCCGGCTTGCTCGCAGCGGCCAACCGCGAACACTTCATGCTGGTGTTGAGCGGCCGGCCCGCCATCGCGGCGAGGCTGTGCAGCTTGATCGCATTGATGCGCGCCGGGTCGAGGCCCAGCTCCTTGGCCATGCCCGCCGCCACGTCGTAGCGCGACCACGCCTCGGGGCTGCAGACGTTGACCACGCCCCGCAGCCCCTTCTCCTGGATCGCCAGGATCGACGCGACCAGGTCGTCGACGAAGGTGGGGGAGAAGACCTGGTCGGTCGCGACGCTCAGCGGCTTGCCCGCGAGCAGGGACGATGCGAAGTCGTCGAGCAGGGTGGCGTCGCCCTTGTCGACGCCGTAGATCTTCGAGAGGCGGATGACCAGGTGGTTCGCCGCGATGCGCGGGAGTTCCTTCTCGACGGCCTCCTTCTGCCGGCCGTACTCGGTGCCGGGGCGCGTCGGGGCGTCGTCGTCGTACCCGCCCGTCACGCCGTCGAAGACGTAGTCGGTCGAGAGGAAGATCGGCTGGAGCCCCAGGCCCGCCGCCTGCCGCAGCAGTTCGAGCATCCCGCCCACGTTGACCGCGTAGGCCTCCTCCTTGTGCTGCTCGCAGTAGCCGATGTTCGGCTTGGCGCTGGTGACCAGCACCGCCTGGTAGCCCTTCTCTCGCAGCTTGAGCGAGGCCAGGTCGGGTTTGCGGATGTCGAAGGGGGCGAGGTCGGCCCGGGCCTGCGAAAACGAGGTGCCGATCGTGTCGGGATGGGCGCGGCGGTAGGCCTTGAGGAGGTGCCTCCCCACGAACCCGCTGGCGCCGATGATCGCGGTCTTGGTCATGTCAGCGCCTCGTGCGGGCCAGGTCGGCGCGCCAGATGTTCTCGATGAGGCGCAGCTCCTCGATCGCGTCGCTCCCCGCGTTCATCGCGGGCTTGACGTCGAGGATGTCGGCCACGAAGGCCTCGGCCTGGCGGCGGAAGGCCCACGTCCAGTTCGGCTGCGGCTTGACGATCTGCTGCACGCCCCCGGCCTTGTAGAGTTCGACGCTCGCCGCCACGTTCTTGAGCAGGGCGGGGGGCGTGCGCAGCGTGAGGCAGCCGTCCTTGAAGAAGACCTCCGTCACCTCGTCCCACCCGCGGTTGGTCGCGTCGCCCGTCTCGAGGCTCGCGACGAACGGGCCGAAGTCGAGGATGGCGACTTGGCCGACCGAGCCGCTGACGTTCGCGTAGTCGACCCGCGGCGTGCGCCCGAAGAGGTGGCGGAGCAGGTTCGTGTTGTGCGAGAAGCAGTTGACGAACCGCGCGTACGGCTTCGCCAGCTCCGTTGGCAGGAACGACGGCGCCATCGGCAGGCCCGCGTCGCTGTACTCGGGCTTCTCGTCGGTGACGACATGCCCGTCGGCCTTGCAGTACGAGTCGCCCATGTAGCAATGGGCCCGGACGAACTGGATCGGCCCCAGTTCGCCCGAGGCGACGACATCATCGAGCATCCGCTTGGCGAGCTGGACGCCCTCGTCGTGCCGCTTCATGTAGCCCACGACGTAGTGCAGCTTCCGCGCGGCGGCCTCCTCGACCAGCTCCAGCGCCTGCTCCGACGTGCCCGCCATCGGCTTCTCGGTCAGCACGTGCTTGCCCGCCTTGAGGCAGTCGAGGGCCACGGGCGCGGTGTACGGGCGGGGGGTGACGACGATGCAGGCGTCGACCTCGGGGTCGCGCAGCATCTCCGTGTGCGTCGCGTAGGTGCGCGGGATGTCGTACCGCTGGGCGACCTTCCGCCGCAGCTCCGGGCGGTACTCCGCCAAGGCCGTCACGCGGCAGCGCTTCACCTCGGCGTAGTTCATCAGGTGCGCGAGCTGCCCGATGAACCCCGCGCCGATCATGCCGATGTTGAGCTTGCGCTCCTGCATGCGGGCCTCGCCTGCCGACGACGCGTCAGAGCGTCCCGGTGAAATTCTTGTCGACCACCTGCACCTTCGGGCAGCAGATCACGAAGCGCCCGCCCTCGTCGAGGTACCGCCGGTTGTTGGCGATGATCTTCTTGGCGTGCAGGAAGGCGAGGATCACCACGTAGTCGGGCTTTCGCTTGTAGAGCTCGTCGGTGGGGACGACCGGCATGCGGTGCCCGGGCGAGAACTTGCCCACCTTCTGCGGGTGGTCGTCGAAGATGCACTTGATCACGTCCTCGAGCCCGAACTGCACGATCAGCGTCGGCCCGCTGCGGGCGGCCCCGTAGCCCGCGACCGTCGCGCCGCGCTTCCTCCAGTCGGCCTTGAGGACGTCGACCTCCTTGCGCAGCTTGTCGAGGTTCACCGAGAACTGCCGCACCGTCTCGGGCTTGTCGAGCTTGCGAGCCTCTTCGAGCGCCAGCAGCTCGCCCACCGCGGGGCTCGCCTTCCGCGGCCCGCCGATCGGCTGGGCCGTCCCGATGATCGAGCCCATCTGGATCGTCACCCGCTCGACGTCGATCACCTCCAGCCCGTGCCGCTTGAGGAACTGCACCAGCGGCTTGAGCGAGTGGTGCGACATGTGCTCGTGGAAGATCGTCCCCAGCAGCATCTTGTCGACGATGTCGAGCAGGTACTGCGCCTCGAACTGGAAGACGCCGTCGGGCGCGAGCATGGTCTTGATGCTCGCCGCCATGCCGTTCATGTCGTCCGCGTGGGCGAAGACGTTGAAGGCGGTGATGACCGAGGCCGGCCCGTGCTCCTTGCGGATCTTGGCCGCCAGCTCCGCGGTGAGCAGCGAGGGGATGGTGGGGATGCCCGATTCGGTCGCCTTGCGGGCGATCTCGCGGGCGGGGTCGATCCCCAGCACGCGGAAGCCGCGGTCCTTGAACGCGCGGAGCAGGCTGCCGTCGTTGCTCCCCACGTCGATCACCAGGCTGCCCGGCGCCGGCTTCTGCCGGGCGACGACGTTCGCCGCCACCTCCTGGAAATGCTCGACGATCCCCTTGGTCTGCCCCGAGTGGTAGGTGTAGTCGTCCCAGAGCTTCTCGGAGTCGATCACGTCGAGGATCTGGACGTGCCCGCAGTCGAGGCACATGTAGAGGTCGACGGGGTAGAGGTCGTCGGAGTCGCTCGGGGCCGCGGTGGCGGTGTACTTCTCCGCGAGCGGGATGGGGTCGAGCTTGATGACCGCTTCGAGCCTCCGGCTGGAGCAAAGCCGACAATTGTCCCGGTGGTGGAGCCGAGCCTTCATGCGTGTTTCCGTCATGTTTGCGGCAACTCAGAATGGACCCCGCACCGGGCGATCCCGTGGCGGCGGATCACAAGTTTTGCTCCCGGGGGCGTGAAAGTCAACCGGCCGGAGCGAGGCCGCCATCGGGCATCCACAAGGCTGCGGCACAGGCGCGGCAACTTGGACCCGTTCAATGGGGGCCGTCCCATTTTCCGATGCCACTTGCAGCCTTGGCCCGCTCAAATGCCTGGACGAAGGGTTGATTCTGGCCGATCCACGTGTCGAGGTTCCGCTTGCGATCTGCAAGCACCGACTCCACATTGTCTTCCGTCAGGGGGACCATTGTGTTGGCAGGAATGGCTGCGCCCCGTTCCCCGACAAAGGCCTTTAGCATCGCGTCGCCGAATTTCCGGCTGAAATGGCCCCCGTCGTACCAGTATTGCATGTTCGTCGAAATTGGCTCAGTCAGCATGGGGTTGTATTCAGCGAAGCTGAACACATTCGGATAATGCGACAGGCGTCGATACCATTCCATGACCATGGGCCAATGTCCGGTCGATAGAAATGTGTACCCGTGGAAAGGGTTCTCTGGCGTGATGATGAAGTAGACTTCAACACCATGCTTGCGGCAGTTGGCGATCATCCGGTCCAACGCGGCAAACGGATCGGGGCGCAGCGAGTAGTCTCGGGCGTACTGGTCTTTCTCATTGAGGAAGTAATTGACGTTCCCTTTTCCCCACCCGGTGCCGTCGCGGGGGCCGGCGCGGCTCCCCATCCACATCCAGTAGCCACGAGGGTGTATGTAGCCTCCTGCCGGGAAGTCCCCTGGGGCAACGTTGAAGGCGACCGTTCGGACGGAATCCCACAAGGCCGAGCTGCCGACACTCAACGTGACGCCGTCTTGGAGCATGGATCGCCATGTTTTGGGCGTTTGGGCGATGCCCTGGTTCACCGAGTAGTCGTCGTAGTAGTGGCCCCAGAATTGCAGCATGAACAGTTCGACGACCACGTATCGCAGGTTCGGATCGAGTTCAATGTATTGATTGATGTACTTCTCGTTGAGGGCGACTGTACAGGCCGGGACGGCGCCGTTGTACGCGGGGGCGAAGCGGGTGCCGTCAAGCATCGCGGGGTTGATGGCCTGGTGTATCCGCGAAGAGCCCAGGAACACTGTCCGGGGCTGGTCGCGCCAGACCTCGATCGGCTTGATGAGGCGATCGATGTTGCTGCGGAGGGGCTTGAAGCTGTTGAATCGGGCTATGGTTGGAGAGCCCGGCGAAATGCCGTATGGATTGACCAGAGCGATGAATCCCGTCAGGGCACAACCCCACAGCAGGGTGAACGTCAGAAGGGCACGGAGATAGCCGCACCGAACCTCGCTATCGGGCCAACCGGATCCTTCAATCCGGGCCCCGGAGCCGGGGGTGGGTGGGCGTGATTCGGGCATGGGAGATGAATGCATGGGGCCTCAAGGCTCAGAATTGGAAATAGAGGAAGGGGGAAACATGCGACAACTGGACCAAGGATATCACGAGCATGCCCGCTAGCGCGAAGCCCAGGCGCCAGTCAAGGCGTCGCAAAGAGCCTGTCCGCCAGAGTTGATCGGGGGACATGCCCAGGACAGGGTTGAAGGCCGCGAAGACCTCGCTGGTGTTGGGAAGCAGGAACGTCAGCAGGCCCACGGTCAGCAAGACCAGCCCGACAGGGTGATCGTTGTGGACGAAGGCGTACGGCAGCGGGCGGGGCCAAAGCTCGGGCGGCGTAAACCAGTTGACAACGTCGAAGGCTCTGGGCAGGTCATAGAACTGCGATTTGAAGAAGTCCATGAAGTAGGCCGCGGTGATAAATATCTCCTCCTTGGGAGGAAAAAGGCTCCGGAACATCCGCATCGATTCATCAATGTCAGTGGCGCGGAAAGGCACCCAGGCGACGGTGACCGCCAGAAACGTCAGCGGCAAGCAGGCTAAGCGCAACGCTCGCCAAGAGGCAAAACGGGTACGCGTCCAAATGTGGTTGCAGGCCAGCATAAGTCCGTGCATGGCGCCCCAGAGCACAAACGTCCAATGAGCGCCGTGCCAGAGGCCCCCAAGCACCATGACTACGACGAGGTTGGCGTTTTGACGGACAGGGCCTCGCCGGTTGCCGCCCAGGGGTATGTAGAGATAGTCGCGAAGGAAACGAGACAGGGTGATGTGCCACCGCCGCCAGAAATCAACGATGTTGGCCGCCTTGTACGGCGAGTTGAAATTCATGGGGAATCGCACCCCGAACATGCGGGCCAGGCCCACCGCCATGTCAGAATACCCCGAGAAGTCATAGTAAATTTGGAAGCTGTAGGCGAACATGGTGACCCAAGCCGAAGGCGGCGCGAGCTGCGTGTAGCGGGTGACATGGAGTGCGGCAAAGCCGGCGTCGGCGTAGCGGGCGCAGGTGTCGGCGATGACGGCCTTCTTGAAGAGACCGACGATGAACAGGCTCAGCCCGACGGCTAAGTCGTCATGCAGTCCGCGCCGGTCGGGGCCGGCGGCGAACTGCGGCATCACGTCGGAGTGGTGGACGATCGGCCCGGCAATGAGTTGGGGAAAGAAACTGACGAAGAGAGTGAAATTGGCCAAGGAGAAGTCCTTGACCTCTCCGCGATAGGCATCGATCAGAAAGGCGATCTTCTGAAAGGTGATGAACGAGATGCCGATGGGGAGAATGATGTCGGGCACTGGCAGGCCAGCGCCGAAGAGGCTGTTGAGGTTCACCACGAAAAACCCCGTGTACTTGAAATAGCACAGGAGCCCGATATTGAAGATCAGGCCGGCCACGAGGATGGCCTTGCGGGCGCGGGGGAACCGTAGCGGGGAACAGAGGACTGCTCCGAATGCCGCGTTGACCAGGATGGAGCCGATCAGCAGCAGTAGAACTGCGGGCTTCCACCAAGCGTAGTAGACAAAAGATGCCAGCACGAGCCACGATAGGGCGAGTCGGCGGTGCTGGGTCCAGCGGAGGACGAGGAAGCCGGCTAGAACAACGGGCAGAAAAGCGAAGAGGAAGATGTAGGAATTGAAGAGCAACCAACGATTCCCCGGGTGCTAGGGCTCGCGCTCTTGCAATGAATGATGGCCGACAAAGAGCATGGAAGCGGAGCGTACTGTTGTGAGCGAGGGCGGTCAACCAGCGATTCCGGAATTTCCGTGGGCTTGCAGGTCGGGAGACAATGGCGTCGCCACAACTCCAACACCCGTGAAGGCATCCATGGATTTCACCCACTTCCATCAGCACGGGTACCAGGTCGTCCGCGGATTGCTCGATCCGTTGGTGGTCGATGAAACGCGGCGGTTCCTCGAAGCGGAATCTGAGCCCGCCATCGCTTCGTTGGCCAGATACCTCGATTGCCGGGAGCGGTCCGGCCTCGTCGCGGCGATTGATCGCGAGAGCCAGCGGCCCGACTTTGACTCCATCGCCCCCGAACTTCGCATGAGCATGTCGGGCCATTTCCCCTTGCAGACGCGGTTGTCGCCGCGGCTTTGGGCGATCGCCCGGCAACCACGGCTGCGCGAGGCGCTTGAGGCGGCGCTTGGCCACACGGAGCTGTTCCTGCACATGCCGCCCGTCGCCCGGTTTGTGGTGCCCGGGAACACGCACGCCAAGGTGCCGCCCCACCAGGACCTGAGCTACAACAAGCACATGAGCGGGTTCGTGACGGTGTGGACTCCGCTTGTCCCGATCGACGGCGATTGCGGCGGCCTGCTGGTCTACGAGGGCAGCGCCGACAAGCCCGAGCTCCTCGACGACGCCACCCGGAAGTTTTGGTTCAAGCCGTTGCCGATCGAGGGGTACACGCCCGTCCAATTCACGATGGACGTCGGCGATGTGGTCCTGTTGAACCCGATGGTCATCCACGGTTCGATGCCCAATCGCTCGGGCCGGATCCGCTACAGCATCGACTACCGCTTCCTCAGCGCGAACCAGACGTCGACAAAGCATGTGCTCGACCTGCAGAGCTGGAAAGTGATCGAGCCCGGGGCGAGCGCCTGATGGCCCCGGCTCAACCACCCTTCATGCGCGAGCGCCAGGCGGCTTGGTCGACCCCGGCCCAGAGCCGCGCGAAGTCGGCCTCAAGGAGCGCGGCCGTCTCGGGGCCCGGGTACAGCAATTGATCGGGCTTGGCGAAGCTGAAGCGCATGTACCCGTTCTCCAGGTGCATGTTGCGGTATTGGTCGGGCACGGTGTTGCAGCGGAGGATGAGGTAGGGCTTGTCGCTGAAGAAGGGCATCATCGCCGGGCCCGACGACGAGCCCAGATGCACCGCCGCGGCGTCGACCAAGGCCAGCTCCTGCTCGATCCCGGTGTCGTGGTCCTTGGCGAGGATCACGTTGCCCAGGCCGCGCATCCTCGGGTCGATCTCCGCCTTCGCGCAGACCACCACGAATTTCACCGGGTAGCGCCCCAGGCAATGGGCGAAGAAGGCCAGCCATGCGTCGATGTCGCTGTTGCGGTGCGTCTCCACGCGCTGGTTGTTGCGGATGTTCACCGTCACCAGCACGTCCGGCCCGACGTGCTCCCGGCAGAACCCGCGTGCCCAGTCGGCCATGAACGGCCGGCTTGTCAGGTGCGGGATCCTCCCCGTCCGCTGGAAGAAGGGCTCCACCAGGTCGTTGAAGATCGGGTAGTGGTAGTACTGCTCCGACTGGTAGAGCGGGGCCGCCGGCCAAATCTCGTAGCGGTCCGCCTGCTGCGCGATGAACCGCTCGAGCTCCACCCGTCGGTCGAAGACAAAGACCGAGCCCAGGTGGGGGTTCACCTGCAGGATGGGCATGAGCGGTGCGAGGTGGAACACGAACCGGTCGGGCCCGATGCCCAGGCTGGGGTTCTTGAGCGTCTTGTCCTCGTGCACGAGCGCGACGTCGATCAGGTCGAGCCCGTGCGTCTCGCGGACCACCAGGCCCGCGGCGATGGTCATGAGCAGGTCGCCCACCGCGAGCGATTGCGAGGTGATGTCGTAGACGATCAGGACGCGCCGCTCGCGCTCGGCCTCGCGCCGGAATGCCCGCCCCAGCGCCGGGAAGGCCCAGATCAGCAGGCGGTAGACACGCGAGGCGAACAGCACCAGTTCGCGCGGGAGAAACCGCATCAGCAGGAGATAGAAGCGGTCGGCGCGGGAGAGAGGCATGGCCGGCAAGGTTAACGGGTGGAGGAAAGCGGCGTCAACAACCCTCGGTTTTTGAGGGCCTCGGGGCGACTGCTACAATCGCGCCGCTGGCCTCTGAAACGCCTTGTGGTGGGCCCGGCTGCGGTGGCGTCGACGGACGCCCGCCCCTTCGCCGGACCCCGTGCGGAACGAGCATGCTCTTCAACTCCATCGCGTTCGCGGTCTTCTTCCCCATTGTCACGCTTGTCTATTTCCTCCTCGCCCATCGCTTCCGTTGGGCGTGGCTGCTGGCGGCGTCGTGCCTCTTCTACGCCGCGTTCATCCCCGCCTTCCTGGCGATCCTCGCGCTCTCCATCGGGATCGACTACGTCGCGGGCATCGTGATCGAGGACGCCTCCCCGCGCTGGCGCAGGCCGGCGCTGATCGTCAGTCTCGTCGCCAACATCACGCTGCTCGCGGTCTTCAAATACGCGGCCTTCATCTGGCTGAACGTGGCCGACGCCGCGTTCCTCTTCGACGTCAGCTTGCCGATGCTCCCCAAGATCATCCTCCCCATCGGGCTCTCGTTCCACACCTTCCAGGCGATGGCCTACACCATCGAGGTCTACCGCGGCAACCAGAAGGCCGAGCGGCATCCCGGGATCTACGCCCTCTATGTGATGTTCTACCCGCAGCTCGTCGCGGGCCCGATCGAGCGCCCGCAGAACCTGCTGCACCAGTTCCGCGAGCCGCACGTCGTCGACGAGGCCCGCGTCCGCGACGGGCTTTCGCGCATGCTCTGGGGGCTGGTGAAGAAGATCGTCATCGCCGACCGCCTCGCCATCGCCGCCGACGCGGTCTTCCAATCCCCCAACGGCTATGGGGAGTTCGCCCCGATCGTCGGGGTGGTCTGCTTCTCGCTCCAGATCTACTGCGACTTCTCGGGCTACTCCGACATCGCGCTGGGCGCCGCCAAGGTCATGGGCTTCGACCTCATGGAGAACTTCCGCCAACCCTACTTTTCGCGCTCGATTCCCGAGTTTTGGAGCCGGTGGCACATCTCGCTCTCCACCTGGTTCCGCGACTACCTCTACATCCCGCTCGGGGGGAACCGCGTCTCCCCCAGGCGCTGGTGCCTCAACATCATGATCGTCTTCGCCGTCTCGGGGCTCTGGCACGGGGCGAATTGGACCTTCGTCGTCTGGGGCGTCTATCACGGCCTGCTTACGCTCGCGGCCGTCCCATTCAAGCGCATCGCGGAGCGCTTTCCCGATCCGCTTCGGATGCTGGGGACCTTCGCGCTGGTCTCGATCGGGTGGGTGTTCTTTCGCGCCCACAGCCTCGGCGCCGCCGCGACCATCCTTTCGCGCTGCGTCACGGAGACCTGGAACGGCGCGCTCTCGGTCGCCACGGGCGACTTCCATCCGCTTGGGCTCCCCGTCCCCGTCTGGGAGCTCGCCGTGGTCATCGTCGGCCTGCTGGGATTCGAGGCGGTCCACGTCTACCGCGGGAAGGGCGTGCGGATGTCCCTCCTCGACAAGCCCATGTTGGTGCGATGGGCGTCCTATGAATGCGGCTTGTGCCTGATCTTCATCTTCGGGAAGTTCGGCGCGAGGCAGTTCATCTACTTCCAATTCTGATGCGAACCCTCCTCATCAAGGCGGTCGTCTTCGTGCTGCTCAACATCGGCCTGCTGGCCGTGGCCGAGGCGCTCTTGCCCGAGGTCCCCACCTCGGGCGTGCACAAGCGGCGCATCATCGAAAGCCATCTCGATGCGGACACCCTGGTCGTCGGGTCGTCGCACATGCTCAACGCCGTCGCCCCCGAACTGATGGCCGGACGCGCCGTCAACCTCGCGAACCACAGTCAGGACCTCTACTACGACTGCGCGTTGGTCAGGCTTTACGCCCCCCGCATGCCCAATCTCCGCCGGGTGGTCATGGAGGTGAATTCCTTCAACTGGGAATACTCGCTCGCCAACGGCACGGAGGAGTGGCGGCGGGAGCTTTACTACCACGCGTTCCGCATTCGCCCCTACGAGCCGACCTGGAGCATCAATTATTACAGCCGCATCGCCGCATTCGGTTATGAACGGATCATCTCCTCCTTCATGACGGCCAATCCCTACACGCCTGACGGTTGGCAGCCGGGCCACAACCGGCTTGATCCCGCCACAGGCAAGTTCAACGCCGACCGCTACGCCCTGGCCACGGGCCATGCCTGGCAAGCGGTCAACGAGGCGCTCGTGATGGATTTGATCGGATTTCTCAAGACCCGCGGCGTGGAAGTCGTGTTCGTCCGCACGCCGGCCCACGCCTGCCACCGTGAGGCGATCGATCCCCAAGCCCTCGTCCGGATGCTTGAGGTGACGAACCGTGTTGCTTCCCGCACGGGCGCCCGGTTCCTCGACTACTTCGCCGACCGCCGCTTTGAGGACGAGGATTTCAACGACGGCGACCACCTCAACGAACAGGGAGCGCGGAAGTTCACCAAGATCCTCGACGCGGATCTCCAAGCGCCCGCGACGGACCCCGCGGGGTCGGGACCATGATCAAAGCGTGGCACGGCCGGCACGCTGGCCGAGAAGGGAACGGCGACGCAGAAGCATGGAAGCGGAAACGAAAGGTTTCAGCCCATCGCGAGCCCCGAGCGGCTCGGCCCAATCAAAACCGCCGCACGCTGTGCGTCGGGCCTTGGGGGATTCACACGGAAAAAAAAGGGGAAAAGTCGCGATTTGTCGCAGTCGGTCGCGGCTTTTCAGACAGGGCGGGAAAACGAGGGTGACGGGGCTCGAACCCGCAACCTCCGGATCGACAGTCCGGTGCTCTAACCAATTGAGCTACACCCCCTCGGGGGCCTCGGCTGGGCGTCGGACCGGCCCGTGACGGGGCGGCCCGGCGCTCAACTCAGAGCCCGAAAGTTTAGACAATGCGTGCCGCTTGTCAAACCGCGGCGCATGTCGCGGCAGCGGCGCGCCCAGCGAGGCCGCTCACGGCGTCCGCACCTTCACCGACTGCACAGTCACCGTCGAGCCGGCCGGGAAGATCGTGAGCGGCTGCTCGATCTTCGAGAAATCCGCGGCCGTGCGGAAGCGCTCGTCGCCGTTCACCCGGATGACCATCTGCTCGGCCGTCACCTCGAGGTCGATCTCGACCCATTTGTTGACCGGAACGGAGCCCGCGCCCTTCGTGTGCCGGCCCGCGGCGGGGCCGCCGTCGATCCGCAGCTCGTCGGGATGCTTTTCCCAATTGAAGATGATCTGCTCGGCCGCGTAGGCGAGGCGCAGGTTGGTCGAGTCGGTCTGGGCGACGACTTGGAACAGGATCGGCGGCTTGAAGTTCTCCGTCGTCCGGACGCGCTGCTTGCCGCGCAGGACGATCAGGCCCTTCTCCACCGCGCCGTTGCCGACGAACGTGGTCAACAGCTCCCGTCCGTGGCGGACCGCCGCCTCGGGCTCCTTGCGCGGGATCTCGGCCGGCGGCGGCACCGTCGCGGCCTCCTTCATGCGTTTCTCGGCCTTGGCCTTGGTCAGCCCCGTCAGGCGCGGGGCGGCGTCGCCGTACCACTTCGCGGCGCGGAACTGGAGCTGCCGCTTGACCACGCCCGTGGCCTTCTCCGACTGCGCCCACCATCCGTCGGCCAGCGTCGCCTGCGCCTCGGGCGCGGCCGGGCCCTTCAAGTCGGCCGTCGCGAGGGCCTTCAACTCCGCGTCGTTGTCGAGCGCCAACTGCGAAAGCCCGGCCTTCCAATCACCCTTGTAGAGGCAGCGGAACCGCCCGAGGGCGAGGTTCGCCGCCGCGTCGTCGGGGGACTTGTCGAGCGTCGCCTGGGCCTTCTCCGCGGCGGCGTAGGCGGTCTCGACCTCGCGGGCCTCGCGCACACGGGCTGTCGCCTGGGCCGTCAGGGCGCGGTCCTTGGCCGTCACCTGCATCGCCAGGGCCGAGGCGCGCCGGGCGATGTCGTACCGGTCGGCGGCGACGGCTTCGTCGATCAACTGCGCGGCGGCGGGGTAGAGCGGCCCGGCGTCGGTCTGGAGGCGATCGGAGGTGGTCAGCCGGGTCAGCGCGTCGATCTTCGCGGGCAGGGGGTCGCCGGCGTAACCGGCCGCCATCGCCTGCAGCGCCGCGAGGGTGCCGTCGATGCTCCCCGCGTCGACCGCCACGTCGCGGGCCAGGACGTAGAGGGCGTATCGCCCCGCGGGATCGTTCTGGGTCTCGTTGCCTGCCTGGAGGAGCTTGCGCGAGACGGCGACCTTCTCCTCGAACCGTTTGGCCTTGGCGATCTCGGCCTTGTAGACGTCGAGCGCGACTTTGAGCGCCTCGCGCTGGGCCGCGGTGTCGGGCGTCGGCACGCGCTCGGCGACGGTCTCCCCCGAGGCGCGGCCGGCGAGGGCGAATATCAAGACGAAAAGCGTCATGCCCTTGGCCGAACGTGGCATGTAGTCTCTTCCGTGCGCGAGTGGGTATGCAACGGGCGGGGCGGGTGATTCACCGGTGATTGTAGCAGGCGGTGCGGGGGGCTCTGAGCAGCCCTGCGCCCAACCCCACCGAACCCGACGGCGTACCGTCGGGATCAGTGGGCTTGATTCGCAGCTTATGTTCGTGGGAGTCCGCGTCGACAAAGAAAAAGGGACCCGCATCGCTGCGAGTCCCTTGGAGTCTTCCTGTCTTCAGTCCGTCGATCCGCAACCGATCACTTGATCGAGCTGATCTTGATCGGCGTGCGCTCGCGGGCGCTCAAGATCACGGCGTGGAGCACCTTCTGGGTCTCGAAGGCGTCGGCGAAGTCGGGCATGGGGACGACCGGGGCCTTGCCGCCGAGCATCGCGAACATGTCGGCCGCCTGGTTGATGAAGCCGTGCTCGTAGCCAATGATGTGTGCGTCGGGCCACCACGCGGCGGCGTACGGGTGCCCCGAGTTGCCGCTGGTGACGTTGATGGTGGTCCAGCCCTGGGTGCGGGCCTCGCCGGTGGCGTCGAAGAACTCGAGCTCGTTCATGCGCTCGAAGTTGAAGCGGATGCCGCCCTTCTCGCCGTGGATCTCGATGCGGTTGCGGTTCTTGTCGCCGGTGGAGAGGCGGGTGGCCTCGAAGCTGGCGACGGCGCCGGCCTTGAAGCGGGCGAGGAAGAGCACGGCGTCGTCGACGGTGCTCTTGGCCTTCTTCGCGCCGGCCTTGCGGGCGCCCTTGCCGGAGATCTCGCCGCCCGCGCTGGGGTCGGCGATGATGTCGCGCTCCTTGATGAAGGTCTCCTCGATCGCGCCGGTGATCTCGGTGATCTCGTCGCCGGTGATGAAGCGGGCCATGTCGATGATGTGGGCGTTCAAGTCGCCGTGCGCGCCCGAGCCAGCCAAGTCGCCCTGGAAGCGCCACAGCAGCGGGGTGGACGGCCCGCCCCAGTCTTGGAGGTAGGCCGCGCGGAGGTGGTAGATGCGCCCGAGCTTCCCGGCCTTGACGAGCTGGTGGGCCAAGGCGATGGCGGGGCAGCGGCGGTAGTTGTACCAAACGAAGGTCTTGGACTTCTTGGCCTTCGCGGCCGCCTTCACCATCTCACGCGCGTCGTCGAGCGTGCCGGCGAGCGGCTTCTCGCAGGCGACGTGCTTGCCCGCCTCGAGGGCGGCGATCGCCTGGTCGCGGTGGACATAGTTGGGCGTGCTCACGTCGACCAGCCCGATCTCGGGGTTGGTGACCGTCGCCTTCCAGTCGGTCGAGGCGTGCTGCCAGCCCCAGCGGGCGGCGAACTTCTCGAGCTCGGCCCCGTTGCGGGCGGCAATGGTGTGCATCACCGGGTTGACGGGGAGGTCGAAGAACTTCGCGACCTTGAGATAGGCGTTGGAATGGGTTCGGCCCATGAACTTCGAGCCGATGAGGGCGACATTGATGGTGGGCGTGGACATCAGGCCTCCAGAAGAGAAGGGGGATCGGGAGTGTTCGGATGGGCGACGGAAGAGCGTCGGCCCGGGAGATCGGTCGATCTCCCGGGCCGGGGCGCGATGGACGGGGTGACTTTACTGATTGGCCGGCATGGGATCAAACGTGAGGCCAAGGAAGCCGGCGGGAGGCGTGGGATGCGGACTCAGACGATGGAGTAGCGGCCGCCGCGCTCGCCCTTGACCTCGAAGCGCTTGAGCTGGCCGTCCTTGACGAGCTTGGTGAGGGTGTTGTCGGCCTTGCCGCCGCGGCCTTCGGCCTGCCAGTGCTTGTTGACGTCGGCGGCGCTGGCCTTGTCGTGGCTCTTTAGGAAGCCCAGGACGGAGGCCTCGCCGGTGGTCGAGAACTTGCCGCGCTTGCGGCGCTTGCCGCCGGCGGAGGCGCCGGCCTTGGCCTTCTTGCCGCTGCCGGCGGGACGGCCGCGCTTCGCGCCGACCTTCACCGGAGCCGAGCCGATGCCGAGTTGGGCGAAGATCTTGTCGATCTCCGCGATGCGGGCCTCGGCCTCGGCGCGTTCGGAGCGCAAGCCGTCGATCACGCGGGCGAATTTGGCGATGTTTGCGGTTCGTGCCATTCGAGAGTCTCCCTAAGTGAGAAGAGTGTAGGTAGGAGCGGCCCCCCGCCCCGGGAGAGGCATGGATACTACCATGCGATTGTGAAAAAGAAAATATAGGGACCGCACGGATGCGTCCCGTTGAGGAAGTTTACCGCATCAAATACGTACTATTTGCCTTGCGGAACCCGTGCGATCGCGTCGATTTCAACCTTGATCCCGTTCCAAAGCACCGATTGGACCGTCGTGCGGGCCGGTTTCACATCGCCAAAATATTCCCCGTAGGCGCGGTTGAAACCGTCGAAATCCTTGATGTCGGCCAGATGACAGGTGCATTTCACCACGTCCTTGCGCGTGCAGCCGCCCTCGCGGAGGATGCGGTCGATGTGGTCCAGCGTGAGCTTGGTCTCCTCCTCGATCGTGCCCCGGACGGGCTGGCCGATGCGCATGTCGAGCGGGCCCTGGCCGCTGACATAGAACCATCCGTCGACGATGAGGCCCGCGGAATAGTGGCCGGTGCTGACTTTCTTGTCGGGGTGGAATATTTCGCGGCGTGACATCGATGAGGGGTCCTGAATGTTGAGTGCAAGGGGTTTTCGGAGCCAAGCACATGCCACGAGTACGATGGCATGTGGTGCCCGAAATGCGGGGCGGAAGCTGGGTCCGCTTCAGAGCGTCATGATCTTGCGGATGTCCTGCACGGTTTTGTCGAGCGGAGCGAGGTTGGGCTCGACTTCGCTGATCAGCGGGCCGTCCCACCCCGCGGCCCGGAGTTCCTTCATCACCGCGGGGAAGTCGACGCCGCCTTCGAGCAGCCGGGTCCATTCGCCCTTGAGGGCGTTGCCCTTCCAGTCCTTGAAGTGCACGCCTTTGATGTGCTTCGCGAGGGCGCGGACCCAGTGCTGGGGATATTGGAACACAGCCATGTTGCCGGGGTCGAAGTAGAAGCCGATCCGCGGCGAGCCGACCTCCTCGAGGAACCGGCGGGTCTCCAGCGGGCTGAAGAGGAAGCCGGTCCAGACGAACTCGATGCCGACGTCGATGCCGAGCTCCTCCGCGGTCGACGCCGCCTGGCGCAGGGCGGCGATGCCGTTGCGGTAGGCATCCTCATAGTAGAGGTCGGGGCGGAGCCGGCCCAAGGTCAGGAGCGTCCGCGGGGCCCCCAGCGCGGAGGCGAGGCGCAGGCCGGCCTTGATCTCCTCCACCGCCTTGTCGCGGGCCTTGCCCGAGTCGATCGGGGCCTGGGTGAGGTGGAGCATCGCCACCGAGTCGATCCCGACGCCCGCGGCCTTGGCCTGCTCCTTGACCTTGGCGATGCCCGCCGCGTCGAGCGACGTCGTGAGGTCGCCCTCGGCCTTGCTCATCACCTCGACGACCTCATAGCCCGCCTTGCCCGCGGCGGGGAGGAAGTCCGCGAGGGTCGAGCCCCACATGGCGCATTGCGTGATGCCGATCTTCTGCATGAGCGTGTGTCCCTTTTGTCCGCGTTGTCCGCGTTGGCCCCGCGGGGCGCGATCAATATTTGACCTTCACTTCGCGCCCCAGCGGGCCGGCCTTGAGGATCGCCTCCGCCACCGCGACGGCCTTGATCGCCTCGGTGCCGGGGCTGATGCACTTGGCCTTGCCCTCGACGCAGTCGATGAAGTGCTTGGCCTGGACGACGTACATGTCCTTGCGGGGGAACTTGATGAGCTTCTTCTTCTGCCGGCTGGCGTCGGCGACGAGGTAGTAGCCGTAGTTCGTGGTGTCGAGCTCGGGCGTGGCGAGCTCGCCGGCGCCGAAGGACATCGCCGCCTTGGGCCCCAGCACGTCGCGGAGCGACTGCCCCGAGCCGATCGCCCACGACCAGCTCATGAGCAGTTGGTTGCCCGACTCGTAGCGGACGACGGCGCAGGCGGTGTCGACCGCGGTGTGCTTGGAGAGCTTGATGGAGCTGGCGACGACGCTCTCGGCCTTGCCGAAGAGGAGGTTGGCGAAGTCGTAGTTGTGGACCGCGCCGTCGATCAGCGGGCCCCCGCCGAGCTTCTCGTCGAGGAACCAGCCCGAGGGGTTGTAGAGCGAGAAGGCCCCGCCCGCGACGTCGCGCCACAGCACCGGGCCGCCCAGCGCGCCGGACTTGAAGATCTTGGCCCACGCGCCCCAGTCGGTGTCGAACCGGCGGCAGTGGGCGACCATCAGGAGCTTCTTGGTCTTGGCCGAGGCCTCGTTCATCTTGTGGCAGTCGGCCACGGTGCGGGCCATGGGCTTCTCGGTCAGCACGGGCCTGCCCGACTTCATCGCCTCGATGGCGATGTCCTTGTGGAAGTAGGTCGGGGTGACGACCACCACCGCGTCGACGTTGTTGTCCTTGAGCAGCTCGGAGTGGTGACTGTAGGTCTTGGCCTTGGGGTGCTTCTCGGCGAACTTCCCCAGGGAGACGGGCGAGGTGTCGGAGGCCGCGACGATCTGGGCGTTCTTGACCTGGGCAAAGGCGTTGACTTGGCCCATGCCCATCATGCCGACACCGATGAATCCAACACGGACCATGTGATGACTCCTGGAAGGGGAAGCGGGGGAGATGCGGGGAGAACCGGGGGGCGGACGCGATGCGGAGCGAGGCGTTGCGGGTTTGGCGGTGGTGGGGGCTCAGCGGAAGGTCGCGCGGCGGCGCGGGGCCGCGGGCGCGCGGCGACGATTGGTGTCGTCCTGTCCTGGGTCTTTCAACGCGCCCATGCCGGGGGTGCCGGAGGCGTCGGCTAGCGGAGGGGCGAGGGTGGCGAAGTCGCGGGTCATGCGGTCGGCGGCGCCGGGGGAGAGGCCGGTCCATAGCAGCAGCAGGGCGGAGACGAGCAGGATCGCGAGGCTCGCGGGGGCGGCGGCGAAGGCGGGCCGCTGCCCGTCGTCCCTCGTGAAGTACATATGGTAAACCGGGCGAAGGTAGTAATACAAACTCACGAGCGTGTTGACCAGCAGCACCGCGATGAGGACAAAGCCCATCGTCCCCGCGCCCGAGAGCGTCATCGCCAGCCAGACCTTGGCGATGAACCCGCCCAGCCCGGGCATCCCGAAGAGGCTCAGCAGGAAGAGCGTCATCAGCCCCGCGAGCAGCGGCGACCGCTGCGCGATCCCCGCGTAGTGGCGGATGTCCTCGGCCCCGGTGCGCTGGATGATGACCGCGGCCACGGTGAACGCACCCAGGTTCATGAAGGCGTAGGTGAGCAGGTAGAAGAGGATCGCGCTCGCCACGGTGTTGGGCGAGCCCACGCCATGCGGCAGGCCCAGGGCGACGGCGGCGGTCATCGTCATGTAGCCCGCGTGGGCGATCGAACTGTAGGCCAGCAGCCGCTTGATGTGGACTTGCCGCAGCGCGAAGAGGTTGGCCCATGTCGCGGTGACGGCCCCGAGCGCGGCGAAGCCGGTCGCCATCGCGCCCAGGTCGGCGGCGGAGGCGTCCGACGAGGCGGCGGAGAAGGCCAGCAGGATGCGGACCAGCAGGCAGATCGCGGCCGCCTTGGAGGCGAAGGCGAGGAAGGTCGTGACGTGGGTCGGCGCGCCCTCGAAGACGTCGGGGCACCAGAAGTGCATCGGGACGGTCGCGAGCTTGAAGGCCAGCCCGGCGAACATGCCGCAGAGCCCCATCGCCAGCAGCGGGCTGATGCCATGCTCGCCGATGTGGAGGGCGACGCCCGCGAGGCTGAGCGTGCCCGTCACGCCGTAGACCAGCGACATGCCGTAGACCATGGCCGCGCTGGAGGCGGCCCCGAAGACGACGTACTTCAGCGCGCCCTTGGAGGCGAGGCGGTCGCGCTTGCGGAAGCCGGCGAGGCCGTAGCTGGGGTAGGAGGCCGCCTCGGTGGCCATGAAGATCATCAGGAGGTTCGTGGCCGAGGCCATCAGCGCCATGCCCAGCGACGCGCCCAGCAGGAGGCAGAGCAGGTCGGGCGCGTCCTGCATGCGCGTGTCGTTGGGGCGCGGGTTGCGCCTCGCGGTGGAGCGCCATTGCACGATCACCAGCCCCGTGAAGACCAGCAGCAAGGCCTTGAAGAACTGGCTGAACGGGTCGACGCTAAGCATCCCGCCCAGGATGGTCGCGGCCCCGAAGTGGGTGGTGTTGACGATCGCGACCAGCGCGAGGAAGAGGGCCGCCAGGGCGACGACGGTGCTGCGGTGGTCGCGCTTGCGCCCGAAGAAGGGCGTGAGGACCACGGCCCCCATGCCCAGCGCGAGCGTGATCTCGGGCAGGATCAGCCGGAGCGTTTCCCAGGGCGGAAGATGAGGCGTGTTGGGGGGCATCAGTTCAGGCCCAGCACGGAGGCGAGGGCGTAGAAGGTCGGGTCGGTGAGTCGGAAGACCAGCAGGGGGACGAGGCCGAAGAGGACCGCTGCCATGCCCAGCGCGGCCATGATCCCGTATTCGCGCGCGGTGATCGGGGCGTAGCCCGCGGCCTCGGGGCGCTCGGGGCCCATGAAGACGCGCTGGAACATCCAGAGGGTGTAGCCCGCGGTGATGACGACGCCCAGCGAGGCGAAGAGGCCCAGGATCGTCGCGGCGCCCATGAAGCCCCCGGAACCCGCCGATCCGGGGATCGTGCCGGGGAGTTGCCCGTTGGCCTCGAAGGTGCCGAAGATCACGAGCAGCTCGCCGACGAAGCCGCAGAGCCCGGGCAGGCCCATGCCGGCGCAGAAGGCCAGGAGCGACCACCCGCCCAGCCCGGGGAATTTCAGCCAGAGCCCGCCGAGGCGGTTGATGTCGCGGTGGTGGGCGCGGTCGTAGACGACGCCGACGAGGAAGAACATCAGGGCCGAGGTGATGCCGTGGGCGATCATCTGGAAGTAGGCGCCGTCGAAGCCGGTGCGGGTGAGCACCGCCAAGCCGAGGGTGACGTAGCCCATGTGGCTGACGGAGGAGTAGGCGACGAGCTTTTTCCAGTCGGTCTGGGCGAGGGCGCAGAAACCGCCGTAGAGGATGGCGACGACGCCCAGCGTGGCGACGGGGAGCCAGAAATGGCGCGCGGCGTCGGGGAAGAGCGGGTAGGTCACGCGCATCAGCCCGTAGCCGCCCATCTTGAGCAGCACGCCCGCGAGGATCATGGAGATCGGCGTGGGCGCCTCGACGTGGGCGTCGGGCAGCCAGGTGTGGAAGGGGACCGCGGGGAGCTTGATGAGGAACGCGACGAGCGTCAGCAGGAAGAAGGCCTGGGCGTGGAGCCAGTACGGCCCCGCGGGCGTCGGGCCGTGGAGCCCGGTGCTCGGACCTGCAAAGAGCGCCCGGACCGATTCGCTGATCAGCGAGTCCTGCTCGCCTGAGTCGACGAGCTGCCAGGTGTTGACGTGGTTCGCGGTCCCCGCGGGCGTGAGGCAGTAGAGCCCGAGCATCACGAAGAGCAGGCAGATCGAGCCCGCGAGCGTGTAGAGGAAGAACTTGATCGCCGCGTATTCCTTCCTCGGCCCGCCCCAGATCCCGATCAGGAAATACATCGGCAGCAGCGAGACCTCGAAGAAGAGATAGAAGAGGAAGAGGTCGAGCGCGACGAAGACGCCCAGCATCCCCGTGAGCAGGAAGAGGAAGAGCCCCATGAAGGCCTGCGTCGCCTTCTCGATCCGCCACGCGGCGAGCACGACCAGCACCGAGAGCGACGTGGTGAGCAGGACCAGCGGAAGGTTGAGCCCGTCGACGCCGACGTGGTAGTTGGCGTGGATCGACTCGATCCAGGGCTTGAGCGTGACCGCTGCCACGCCGCTGGCGTTCTGGTTGAAGTAGTAGTCGAACGCGATGACGAGGCTCAGGGCGAAGGAGCCCAGGGTGGTGAGAAGGGCGAGCGCGCGGGCGGAGGCGCGGGAGACGCCGGGGAGGAAGCAGATCGCCCCCGCCAACGCGGGGAGGAAGAGCATCCAGTTGAGGACCGAGGGGAGGACGGCGTCGAGCAGGGAGGGCGTGGTGGAGTCGGTGAAGGAGCCGGGCTCGATGAGCTGGGCCAGCGCGAAGGGCGCCAGAGCGTGCGGCGCGAGGTGGGTGAGGATCAGGGGCGGCATGGTCGACATTCCGGTTCGGACGGGGCGGGCGGCTGTGTCCGTGCCCGCATGCAGGGATTCGTCACGCCGCGTGACCCGCCGCCCGCGCGGCGAAGACGAGGATCAGCACCGCCATGAGGATCAACGCCGCCGAGCCGAAGGCCAGCAGGACGTAGAGCCGGATGCGCCCCGAGTGCGTCGGGCGCAGGGCTTGGTCGGCGGCCTGGGCGGCGAAGGCGACGCTGTTGATCGGGCTTCCCGACGGGTCCGGGTCGAACGGGCTGATGGAGGCCGCCCCCTCCCGGACGCGCTTCGCGAGCGCGTCGACCGCGGCGTCGATCACCGCGCGGTCGAGGATCCAAGCCAATCCCGCCACGGCCTTGGCGAGCCCGACGACGAAGCCGTCGTAGAGCCCGTCGAAGTAGAACTTGTTGAGGAACCATGTGTGGAGCAGCCGGACGCCCGGCAGCTTGGCGAGGCGGGCGGCGTTCTTCGTTCCCGCGGCGTAGAGCGCGACGCCCCCGGCGATCCCGACGAGCCAGGCGAAGCCCACCGCGTGGTGCGTGAACTCCACCGCCGTCTCGCCGACCTGCTCCTCCGTGCCGCCCTGCACCCAAGGCACGATCATGGCCGAGGCGTTGATGCGATCGCCCCAGAAGGCCATGCCCCAGGGCGTCGCGACGACCGCGAGCAGCGCCAGCGCGCCCTGCGGAACGAGCATCGTGAGCGGCGCCTCGTGGGCGTGCTCGATGAGGTGCGGTTCGCGAGGCGAGCCGAGGAAGGTGAGCGTGAAGGCCCGGGCCATGTAGAACGCGGTGACATACGCGACGGCCACGGGGGCCCAGTAGAAGATGTGGGCGAAGGGGAATGTCGTCCCGCCGGGGTTGAAGGCCTCGTCGAGGGCGAGGCCGTAGTTGTGCATGCAGGCGATCAGCCCGTCCTTGGAGTAGTGGCCGCTGAGCCCCACGCCCATGACCGACGCGCCGGCGATGGCGAGCGTGCAGACTGCGAAGCAGGCCATCGTCGCGGGCATCTTCCGCCAGAGCCCGCCGAAGCTGCGGAGGTCCTGCTTGCCTCCCGCGGCGTGGATGACCGAGCCGGCGCACTGGAAGAGGCAGCACTTGAAGAAGGCGTGGGCGACGAGATGGAGCAGGGCGAAGTTGTAGGCCCCCGCGCCCAGGCCCAGGACCATGTAGCCCAGTTGCGAGAGCGTCGAGTAGGCGAGGACGCGCTTGATGTCGGTCATCACCAGGGCCATGCAGGCGCCGATGACGAGCGTGACCAGCCCGATGGTGGCGATGAAGAGGTGGACGCCGGGCGTGAGGATCGGCAGCAGCCGGGCGGTGAGGTAGACGCCCGCGGCCACCATCGTCGCGGAGTGGACGATCGAGGAGACGGGCGTCGGCCCCTCCATCGCGTCGGGCAGCCAAGTGTGGAGCGGGAACTGGGCCGACTTCCCGATCGCGCCGCAGAAGAGGGCGATGCCGGCGAAGGTCAGCCAGGCGGGCGGGCTGAGGATCGAGGCGTTCTCGTCGGCGAGGATGGCGGTGAGCGTCTGGTAGATCGTCTCGATCGGCACGCCGCTGGGCGTCTGCGCGTCTCCCGCGGCGGGGAGCAGCAGGTTCCCCCCGAGCTTGCAGTAGAGGATCGCCAGCCCGGCGAGGAAGCCCGCGTCGCCGATGCGGTTCATCACGAACGCTTTTTTGCAGGCCAGCCGCGGGCCGGGCCTCTCGAACCAGAAGCCGATGAGCAGGTAGCTGGTGAGGCCGACGAGCTCCCAGAAGACGAAGAGCTGCGTGAGCGAGGCGCTGACGACGATGCCGAGCATCGCGAAGGTGAAGAGCGAGAGGTAGGCGAAGAAGCGCTCGAAGCGCTTGTCGCCCTGCATGTAGCCGATGCTGTAGAGGTGGACGAGGGTGGCGATGAGCGTGACCATGGCCGTCATCGCGACGGTGAGATGGTCGACGAGCATGCCCAGGTTGAGGTAGCCCGCCGCCTGCCCGGGGACGGGGATCCAGGGGATCTCGAAGACGATGGTCGCAGGGAGGTTGTCCTGCCAGGCGGAGAGGGCGGCCAGCGCGCAGCCGCAGGAGCCCGCCATCGCGAGGGTGGCGACCCACCCGCTGAGCCGGCCCAGCCAGCGCTTGCCCGCGAAGAGCAGCAGCAGCGCGCTCGCCAGCGGGATGAGCGTGGCGGCGGCGAGGAGGTCGAGGATGTGGGCTTGAACGGGCGTCATGCTTTGAGGTCGTCGGCGCGCTCCACGTCGATGGAGCCGAAGTTGTTGTAGAAGTTGAGGAAGATCGCCAAGGCGACGGAGGCCTCCGCCGCGGCCAGGACGATGATGAAGATCGCGAACATCTGCCCGTCGATGGCGGGGGCGGCGCGGACCCCGGGCCAGCCGTAGTGGTTGAAGGCGACGAAGTTGATCGCCGCCGCGTTGAGCACCAGCTCCACGCCGATGAGGATGCCGATGGCGTTGCGCTTGGTGAGCATGGTGCTGATCCCCGCCGCCAGGAGCAGGAACGAGACCACCAGGAAGTGGGGCAGCGAGATGGTCAGCAGCAGGTCGCTCATGCGGGGGCTATTTCCGTCGAAGTCGGTCCAGCGAAATCGGCTCGATGGCCTCAGCGTTGCGTCCGGCGGGCCATGTACGCGGCGGCGACCATCACCACCAGCAGCAGCACCGCCGCGAGCTCGAAGGGCACGAGGTAGTCGCTCAGCAGCGCCCGCCCGATGCGGGCCACGTGGTCATGCCCCGCCGGCGCCGCGGGGGCTGCGGCGCCCCCGGGGACCGGCGAGTTGAGCAGCGCCACCATCGCCATCACCGCAACCGAGGCGGCGATGAAGAGCCCCAAGGCCCGCTCCAGGGGCGAGGTCACCAACTGCATGAACGGGTTCTTGCTGGTGAGCATCACCCCGAAGACGATCAGGATCAGCGTCCCCCCCGCGTAGACGATCAACTGGATCGCCGCGAGGAACTCGGCGTTGAGCATGAAGTAGATCGCCGCGACGCCCGCCAGCGTCGTCAGCAGGTAGACCGCCATGCGGATGATGTTCTGGCTGAGGACGATCGCCCAGGCGCTGCCAACGGTCAGGGCGGCGAAGACGTAGAAGAGCAGCGGCTGCATGGGGGACAGCGGGTGGGACGCGACCTGTTGGGCGAGGACGATCACGGTCTTGCGTCCCTGGAGGTAAGACCCAGGGGGTCAGGAGGGCAGAGAATAGCGTCGCCGCGGAAGAGGGTCAAACATCGCGGGGGTTCAAACATCGAGCTGGTTCAAACATCGAGATGGTTCGGCGGGTCTCCGCCGCACGGATGCCCGCCCGCCTACGCCACCTTCCCCTGCGTCAGCTTCATGAAGGCCGTCTCCATGTCCATCGCGTCGGGCTGGAACATGCGCACCTTCGCCCCCAGCTCGTGCAGCTTGCCCAGCAAATCCTCGGCCGTGAGGCGGTCCTCGTGCAGCCGGATCGCCACGCGGTCGATCTCTTCCTCCACCGACGCCACGCCCTCGATCCCGCGCACCTTCTGGATCAGCTCCGGGCTGGTGTTGACGATCTGCACGTGGATCAGCCGCATGAGCGTGAGCTGCGCGTAGATCTCCTCCAGCGAGCCCTGGGCGATGAGCTGCCCCTGCTCGATGATCCCGATCCGGGTGCAGAGGTGGGCCAGCTCGTGCAGGATGTGGCTGGAGATCAGGATCGTCTTGCCCATCTTGCGCAGCTCCTTGAGCAGCTCGCGCATCTCGATCCGGGCCCGCGGGTCGAGCCCCGAGGCCGGCTCGTCGAGCAGCAGGAGGTCGGGGTCGTGCAGCAGCACGCGGGCGAGCCCCAGCCGCTGCTTCATCCCGCGCGAGAGCGTGTCGACCTGCGCGTCGCGCTTCCCCGTCAGGTCGGTCAGGGCGAGCACGTCGTCGACGGTGCGCTGCCTGCGGTCGCGCTCGATGCGGAACGCGGCCGCGAAGAAGTGCAGGTACTCGTTGGCCGTCAGGTCCTCGTAGACGCCGAAGAAGTCGGGCATGTACCCGATGCGCCTGCGGATCGCCCGCGGGTTGTCGGGCACGCTGATGCCGTCGAGCGTGACCTTCCCGCGCGTGGGCTTGAGCAGCGTGGCGAGCACCTTGAACGTCGACGACTTCCCCGCGCCGTTGGGCCCGATGAACCCGAAGACCTCCCCCTTGGGGATCTGCATCGAGATGCCCTTCACGGCCGAGAACTTGCCGTACGTCACCCAGAGGTTGTCGATCTCGACGAAGGCCATGCGGTCAATCCTCTTCGATGATGGGTTCGGGCGTGGGGGCGGGCGTCGCGCCTTCGGGGGCCGGCGCTCCGGCGGAGTTGGCCGCCTCGACCTCTGCCGGGCCCAGCCCCAGGCGGTAGAGCCTGCGGTAGAAGACCATGTCCGTCCCGCGCCACTGGGCGACGACCACCAGCAGTTGGTCCGGATCGAGCGCGTCGAGCAGGCTTAGGTCCTCAAGGTCGGCCGCCCCGTTGGGCGAGATGGCGGAGACGACGCAGAAGAGCCCCTCTCGCGAGCGGGCGCAGAGCGGGCCGAGCCAGGGGAAGTAGCTTTGGTAGGTGTTGAACGAGGCGTTACTCTGGGCGAGGTCCGCCTTGGGGGCCCGCAGTTGGGTGATTTCGGGCTCGCCCCGGCGCCCATAGAGGGTGAAGACCGCGAGCTCCGGGTCGTCGCCCACGAGCCCGTGGGTGATCGCGTCGGGCTGATACCGTTGGCGAATCCCGCCCGCCGGACTAGGCATGGGCTTGGTTGGGGCGGGCAATCCGCGGCGCTGGGCCTCGGCGGCACGGATGCGCACGTCCGACGCGCGATTGGCCGTCGCCTCCGCCCGCCAGAGGCTCAGGTCGAAGTTGTCCCAGTTCCACGCCGGCAGCTTCACGTCCTCCGGGGCGATGCGCGTGTAGCGCGAGACGCTCGGCAGCCATTGCTCGAGCTGGCTCGTCGAGGTGTAGGCCGCGGGGTACCACCCTTCGATCGTCGTCGGCCCGCCGCTGCGGTTCTGCCCGTAATACCGCATGTTGTAGTAGGGGGCCGCCAGCCAGTTCTGGTCCACCGGGCAATAGAGGCTCTGCCGGGCGTCGGCGGTGCGAGCCCGCGACGAGCCCGCGAGGACGAGTTCCAGCCGGGTCTCGCGCAGGACGCGGTTGCCCGCGCCGACGTCGATGACGACCACGTTGCGGGTGCGGTCATGCCGCCCGAGATAGGCGCTGGCCGCGAGGAGCACGCCGACCATGCAGAGCACGCAGCCCGCGGGGAAGAGGACCCACGTGAGCACCCGCTTGCGGAAGTGGCCCAGCACGAAGTAGTCGACCGGGCCGACCAGCAGCACGAAGCCCACGAGGGTCGCCGCAAGGATCGACCACGGGATGGGGTGGATGTCGGTGGGCATGAGGCACTCGACGAGCGATTGCCCCTGCGAGAGGGGGATGGGCTGCATCTCGAGCGGAGGGAGCTCGGGCTGCGTGGCGGCGGGGGTGGCGGCTGGGTTTCCGGGGCTTCCGGGTGGGCGGGACATGGCCTTGAAGCGCTGGATCTCCGCGTCGCGCATGCCCTTGCGCTCCGGCGCGTGCACTTCGAGGTCGCCCC
>JAPLMQ010000156.1 GCA_026386955.1 Planctomycetota bacterium | reverse complement strand
GGCGGCCGCGGCCGCCGGCCCTGCGGCACGGATGCCGCCGGCGGGCGGGGCGCCGCCGGTGGCGGTGATCTTCGCGTACTCGAACCGGGAGGTGACCGAGTCGATGATGACCCGCCGCCGCTCGCCGCGCGGGATCTTGCGGATGTTGACGTAGTCCGGAGGGTTGTCGAGCAATTCCTTCTGCGGGTGGAGCGATTTGGCTGCCAGGTCGAGGTCCTGCATCACCTTGGGCCAGACGTCTCGGTAGTCGAGGATGCCGCGGATGTTCTCGATCTGCTGGGTGGGGTTGGCCTTGCCCGAGACCTCATTCCAGTCCGCGATGTTCTTGGCCGCGTCGCCGGTGGCCTTCTTGATCAGCGCCTCGGCGCGGACATTGGCGGTCTGCCACGCGCTCTGCTCGATCCACAGCCTCGCCCCGGCGACGGAGACCGCGGTGACCATCAGCCCCGCGGCGGCCCCGAACCAAAGCCCCTTCTCGCGCCACAGGCGCTGGCGGATGATCCGCCGGGGCAGGATGTTGATGTTGACCTTCTCCAGCTCGAGCCCCTGCAGCGCCAGCCCGTAGGCCGTCGCGAGGTTCAGGGCGTTCTCGGCGAAGACGGCCTCCTCCTTGTCGGTGACCTTGATCTTCTTGAACCCGTCGGGGCGGATGACCTCGAGCTGGAGCTGCTGCTTGAGGAACTTCTGCATGCCCGGGAGGCGGAAGGTCGAGCCCAGGCAGACCATGCGGGTGAGCTTCGAGTCGCGGTAGACGGTCTGGTAGTGGCCGAGCGTGCGCTGGACCTCCTGCACGAGGTCGGCGAAGACGGGCCTCATCGCCTGGAAGATCTGGCGGGCGTACTTGCTCGTGCCGGCCTCGCGCTTGAGCCGCTCGGCCTTGGGGAAGCTGAGCTTGAAGGCGCGGACCAAGGCCTCGGTGAAGTTGTTGCCGCCGATGGGCAGCGGGCGGATCCAGAGCTGGCCGTTCTCCGCGATGATCACGTCGGTCGCCGAAGTGCCGATGTCGAGGAAGATCACGCCGGGGGAGTCGATCGCCAAGTCCATCTCGTAGGCCATGGCGTTGTAGACCGCCATGGGCGAGAGCGTCAGGCCATCGACCGCGAGCCCGACGGTGTAGTAGTTGTTGAGGTACTGGGCGACGCGCTCGCGCGTGATGGCGACGATGCTGACCTCGACGTCGGGCGAGTCCTCGCGCGAGAAGATCTGGTAGTCCCACTCGACCTGCTCGATGGGGAACGGGATCTGCTGCACGGCCTCGAACTTGACGATGTCGGGGATCTTCTTGGGGTCGACGGGCGGGAGCTTGGCAGAGCGGGCGAAGGCCATGTGGCCCGGCACGGAGATCATCACCGTGCTCTTGGCGATGTTGTGGCGGCTGAGGAACTGGTCGAGGTTGACCTGGATCGCCTCGTCGACGTTGATGTCGGGGGTGGTGAGGATCTTCTTGAAGGGGATGATTTCGTAATCGGCAACGAAGATCTGGCCCTTTTTGCGGACCAGGCGCAGGGCTTTGATGGCGTTGGCGCCAACCTCGATGCCCCAGGAGTCGTTGCGATTCGGCATGAGAGGCTCCTGCCCACAGACCGCCGACGCGAATCCAACGCGTCATGAGCCGGCGCGGGAAAAACCCGCATAGGTCAGGTCATGTTCGCCCGGCGGTTCAAGTCCCTGCGGCAGAGAGCCTTGCCGCATGAACCCGGCCGACGGGAAGTTTTTCGGTCCGTGGGCACAACCACCGCTCGACCAAACAGCACAAGCCGAGACGTCACCCGTTGCGTTGCCGCGGGGTATTAGATCGCAACATCATTGCCCGGTCAAGGATGCGATTGCCCGAACTGCGGAGAAGTCTTCCAGTCCACAAGCCTGAGCCGCGACGGACTCGCGGCGCGACGGGTCCGGAGGCCCGAAGTTTGCCTCGCACGCGCGGGAGGGGTATAAAGGTGGGCCGTTTCGGCGCTGTGTCGTTGAAGCGGACCGGCTTGCCGGTTGTCCTGGGGCTGTAGCTCAATTGGGAGAGCGCACGGTTCGCAATCGTGAGGTTGAGGGTTCGATCCCCTTCAGCTCCATTGAAAAGGCCCGCGTCGAAGCGACGCGGGCCTTTTCATTTTCAGCCTGAAGACAGGGACGCATCAGCCCGGCGCCACGGCGACGCGCCCTTCGCCCTGCCCGTAGAGGATGTAGTGCTCAAAGCCGGTGCGGTAGGCCTTCCCCGGGCCGACGTTCGCCGCCACGTCCGTGTTGTGGGCGAGGTAGTAGGCCTCGTCATAGGTCGAGACGAAGCGCAGCCCCTGGAGTTGCCCGGTGATGGCCAGGTGCAGGAACGCGGTGCGGTAGGTCTTGCCCGCGCCGATCGAGGACGAGATCGACGGGTTCTGCGCGAGGTAATAGGTCCGGTCGAACCACGAGCTGAAGACCCGCCCCTCCTCGAACTGGCCGAACATCAGGAAGTGCTGCAGCCCGCTGCGCCAGTACTTGCCCGGCCCCGTGCCGATGGTGGCGACGACGTCGGGGTTGGCGTTGCGGTAGACCGCCTCGCTGTAGAAGAGGCTGAACGTCCGCCCCTCGTATTGCCCGTAGGTCACGAAGTGCTCGAAGCCGTTGCGCCACGGCTTGCCCAGGCCGGCGTTCGCCGCCACGTCGGGGTTGCGCAGCAGGTAGAGCGCGGCGTTGAAGAACGGGGTGAACAGGCGTTTCTCGTTTTGGCCGGCGGCAAGGAAATGCTCGATGCCGCGCCGCCAAGGCTTGCCCACGCCGACGTTCGAGGCGACGTCGGGGTTCATCGCGAGGTAGTAGGCCTCGTCGAAGTACGGGCCAAAGACGCGGCCCTCCGCCAAGCCGTAGTTGAGGAAGTGGTCGAGCCCGGTCGCCCAGGCCTTGCCCGCGCCGACGTTGGCCGCGACGCCCGGGTTCATCGCCAGGTAGAAGGATTCCTCGTAGTAGAGGCTGAAGCGCCGGCCCTCGAGGTAGCCGTGGGCGAGGAAGTGGTCCTTCCCGGTCGCCCAGGCCTTGCCCGCGCCGACGCTGCCAGCCACGTCGGCGTTGAGGCGCAGGTACATCTTCTCGTCGAAGAAGGCGGTGTCGCCGCGCCCGACGATGTTGAAGGAGTAGGAGGGGTGGTTGGCGTCGTTGCTGGCGATGGTGATGGTCGCCTGGCGCGGGCCGATGCGGGTGGGGTCGAAGCGGACCTGGAAGGTGAGCGAGGAGTTGGCGCCCACCGTCGCGCCCGGCTGGACGACGATGGAGAAGTCGCCCGCGGCAGCCCCGCTGATCTGGACCTTGGGCGAGCCCGTGAGGGTCAGGGCCGAGCCGCCGACGTCGCGGATGGTGTAGGTCTGCGTGGCCGTGCTTTGGTAGACGTCGACGTTGCCCAGGTCGGTTCCGTTGGCGGCCGCGGTCGAGGTCGATCCGGCGGCGATGCTCTGCCCGTTGCCCTCCAGGGCGATGACCGGGGCGGCGGTGAGCGTCGCGGTGCCGGAGCGGGCGGAGCTGAAGGCCAAGGCGTCGTCGCGCACTCGGACCAGGAAGGTGTTCGTCCCGGTGGGGAAGCCCGCGGTGGAGCCCGTCCACTGCCAGCCGACGGGATCGGTCGTGCCCAGCCCGAGGAACTGGTCGGTGCCGGTGTCGAGCAGGCCGTTGCCGTTGGCGTCGCGGTAGAACTCGACGCGCGTGATCGTGCCGTCGCGGTCGACCACGTCGCTGGCCTTGAGGGTGATGTTGTTGCCCTGCACGGCGCTGGGGGCGGCGGGGTAGAGCAGGCCGACGGTCGGCGGCTGGTTGGCCGCGACGGGCGGATCGACCTGGGCGTCGAGCTTGTAGTTCGACGAGGTGACCACGACGTTGGTGTAGACGATGTTGCTCACCAGCCCGCCGCCCGAGAAGGTGACCTGGTACGTACCCGCGGGGAGGCTCAATTGGTAGCCGCCGGCGGTCATCGTGGTGGTGGTGTAGTGGCCGGTGGTGCCGTTGGTCCCGTCGACGGTGACGCCCACGCCCGCCATGCCCTCGCCGATGCTGTAGAAGTTCTTCCCGTCGGTGTCGTCGTAGACCACGCCCAGGAGGAACGGCTGGGTGCGGTTGCTCCGGTCGCCGATGTCCTGGGTCATGACCAGCGGGCCGACGTCGTTCACGCCCGTGGAAGTGTGGGAGACGATGGAGATGCCGATCTCGGCGAAGCGGGAGTCGAGCAGGTTGTCGCGGTGGCCCGCGGGATCCTGGATGCCGTTGGAGGTGGTGCCCCAGTCGATGGCGAAGCCGGCGTGGCCGTAGTCGACGGTGTCGGCGTAGGCGTAGATGTTCTCGCCCACGAAAGGAGTAGCTGGTGTAGCCCGCCGCCGCAACGCGGGCGCCCAGGTCTAGCTCGCCCGTAAGCTGGTGGCTCTGGGTCTTCTGCGTGATCATCAGGTTGCTGTGCGCCGTCGCGGCGGTGTAGAGCGAGGAGTTCCACGCGAGGGGCGCGACGGGCGTGAGGCTCGCCCACTGGGCGGCGAGGGCGACGCCGTCGACGTGGAAGAACTGCAGCGCCGAGTTGATGTTCGCGTCGGCGGAGTGGATCGGGGAGAGCGAGTCCGTCAGTTGGTCGAGCTCGGCGGCGGGGTTGCCCCGGAAGCGGTTGACCAGCTCGAGCATCAACTGCTCGGAGGCGCTGGGGTCGAAGACCATGAGGATGCGCCCCTCGAGCGGCTCAAGCCCGGCGAATCGCGGGGCGGGGCGCTTCGCGCGGGGGCGGAGCAGTCGGGTCGCACGTCGGATCAGGCCTTCGAGTGTCGGCATGGTCTTTCTCCTGGGGGTCGGCACGCCCGGCAACCGAGACGCGCGAAGGGCAGCGAAGCATAGGAGGCCGACGGGGGGCGAATCACGCCGCCCCTGCCCGGCTTTCGGTGAGCCAACGGGCGCGGAGCCCGCGCGGCGTCCTACCCGCAGGTTATCGACCGGGCACGGGCGCTTATTGCAGCTATTGATGCGATGAACAGCGGACGCCGGCTTGGGCGTCCGATAAAGCCGTAAAACGTGGTACAGACGGAGGTAGGATCGCGCCTGCCACGCACCGGGAGGAACGCCGGGCGGAGCGAATCAGCGGGACGGCGCGGTCGTGGGAGCCACCACCATCGGCTTGGGCGCCGCGGGCTTGGGGGCCGACGCAGGAGCGAGGGCGGGGGTCGCAGCCGGCTTCGCGCCCGTGGGGAGTTCGTATTCGATCGGGTACCGCTGGCGCGGGCGGGTCAGCCCGGCGATCCAGTTGCGGGTCCCTTGGAAGACCGTGTCGTTCGCACTGCGGAAGAACGAGGTGTAGCCGCGGACCGCGGGGTGCGGCGTCGCCGCCTGGTCCGCGGGCAGGCCGTATTGCAGCAGGTAGGACTTGTCGGGCTGGTCGACGTCGATCATGTAGCCCAGCGCGTCCTGGTACTGGTAGAGGATGTAGTAGTTCGTGTAGAGCATGCGCTCGGCGCTGCGGTCGTCGCGGGCAAGCACGAACTTGTGGGCGCTGTCGCCGCCGTGGCATTGCGCGGCCCCGCAGTAGTTCAGCACGTAGCGCTGCTGGATCTGCCGGTACTCCACCAAGGGAACCGGGTCGTCCAGCACGCGGACCATCGGATACAGCTCGCGGGCCTTGGCGGCGAAGATCACGCGCAGCTGCTCATAGCCCGGGGCCCGGCGGAAATCGACCCGCTCCTTCTGCCCCCGCGGCACGGCGTCCACGGCCGAGTAGTCGCGGAAGAGCATGTCGATCACGTCGGAGGGAACCTCGACGCGCGGCTTGTTGTCCGGTTCGATGTCGTAGAGGCGGATGGCGTTGACCTGCTCGTCGCTGAACAATGGGAACTTCGTGCCCGTCACAGGCCCCGTCGGGCGGGGCTTGGCCACCGCGGGCTTGGTCGCCGCCCCGGAGGCCCCCGCCGCCGGCGCGCCGGGCTTCGCGGCCTTGGCCTGCTCGTCGATCAGCTTGAGCTTCTGGTCGATGCTGTTCTTGAGCCGGTGCACGCTTTCGTCGTTGGGGAAGCGCTTGAGCATGTCGGCGATCTCGCGCTGGGCGAGGTCGTAGGCCTTGTGCTCGTAGAGCCAGTAGGTGAGCCCGTAGCGGCGCTCGAGGTCGTCGTCGCCGATCTTGGCGCGGCGCTCGGTGTACTGCTCCTGGATCGTCTGGGTGAGCGTGAGGGTGTCGACGTCGGCCCGGCCGAAGACCACGGGGATGCCCGAGATGCGGAGCGTGACGCCCTTCTCGTCATCGGCGACGACTTCACCGGTGAACGTCCGCCCGTCCTTGAGCGTCAGGTTGCCCTCGCGTGCGAACGCCGGCGCCGCCAAGGCGAGGCCGACGATGATGAGGGCGAGCCAGCGCGGCGTGCGAGCGGGAATGCGCATCGAGTGAA
This sequence comes from Planctomycetota bacterium, assembly GCA_026386955.1. Lineage (GTDB taxonomy): Bacteria > Planctomycetota > Phycisphaerae > Phycisphaerales > Phycisphaeraceae > JAPLMQ01. The sequence goes on along the minus strand of JAPLMQ010000156.1, from coordinate 6,470 downwards.
CTCCGTTGGATCGAAAGGCCGCCGCGCCCGGACAGACATGGCGACGGAACCCAGCCACCTGACGCATTATACGGCGGGGCATCGCCCGCGGGCGACGCAAAAATCGGCGGGCCCGCGAGTTGAACAATCCACCGAACAATCCGCCCATCAGAGCCGGCGACTGTGTCGCCGATCATCGGGTGAAAGCGGTACTCAGCTCGCACGACGTGCCGGCGGCGTTGACGTCATCCTGGCCGGATCATTCGCTCGGAAAAATCGTTTTTGGCGCATCGCCCTTGGCAAACAAGGTGGTGCATGGCGTCCGGCAATTCGCGCGCGGCGGAATGCCGCCTTGCGCTTGAAGAACGGCGACACAGTCGCCGGCTCTGATCAGACCGCGATCTCATGCCGCAATCTCAGGCCGAGGGCTTCGCCAGCATGTCCATCGCGAGCGTGATGAGGCGTTCGAGCCGAACGGGCTTGAGCAGGTAGCCGTCGACGCGCAGGGTCTCGGCGTACTGCTGGTGGCGCTTGCCCTCGTTCGCGGTGACCATGATCACGCGCGGGGAGCCCTTCTGCTGCTTGATCTTCTCCAGCACCAGGAAGCCGCTGCGCTTGGGCAGCATCATGTCGAGCACGACCAGCTCGGGCGGGTCGACTTCGCAGATGCGCACCGCGGAGTTGCCGTCGGTGCAGGTCTGCGTCAACGCACCCTCGGCCTGCAGCGCCTGGTTGATGCTCTCAAGCACCTCCGGATCGTCGTCGACGATGAGGATCTTACGGTCCTTGAGACGCGCTTCGGCGGCTTGCTCGGTCATGACTCGCTCCTGGCACAGACAGTCGGGGGAGTTTCTGGGGGAAGCCGCGGCAGGCCGGCGCCAAGGAAGTGGCTCGGCCTGCTGGGCTGGGGCGGCATTATACCGCCTGATCAGGACCGGGCCCTGAGGACCGCATTTCTTGCGTCAAATCGGGCATGTTTCGGACATGAAACAGACATGAACCAGGCCGGAATCGAATCCAACAGGCTTGCACCGAATCGAAAGGAGCTCACACCGCCGGCATCGGCTCCGCCAGGCGCTCGAGCGTCGCCGCGTCCATCCACGGCAGTTCCTCGAGGTTCCGCCTCAGCGACGCCGACATCGGCTTGCCCTCGCGCTCATGCCGGGGCCTGCTCTTCCAACGACGGTGCATCCACAGGTATTGCTCGGGGCTCCCGCGGATCATCATCTCGATGGCCCGCATGTACCGCGCGGTGACGTAGTAGACGGGATCGCGCTTCGACGCCCACTCCTCCGGGCGGATCACGTCCTGCGCGCCCAGCTCATAGCGATACCCCGGCCCGATCCGCCGGGCGTACCCGCAGATGATCGGGACGTTCTGCCCCAGGGCCAGCAGGGCGATCGACTTGTAGGAGCTCGCCAGCCGCCCGAAGAAGGGGACGAAGAGCCCCTTGTCGCCGGCGTTCTGGTCGGCGATGAAGCCCAGGGCGCCGCCGGCGCGGAGGACGTCGAGCATGCGGTCGGTGGCGTCCCACTTGGTGATGATCCGCAGCCCGCGCCTCTGCCTCACGCCCATGAGCCAGTCGCTGATCAGCCGGTTGTCGATCGGGCGAGCGATCGCGTCGCAGCGGTAGCCCAGCACGGCCATGAGGTAGCCCAGCACCTCCCAGTTGCCCAGGTGGCCCGTGACCAGGATCGCGGGCTTGCCGGCGTTGAGGACCTCGATGGCGGGGCCCAGCTTCGTCAAGCGCGTATGGGCCGCCCAGTTCCCCGGGTGCAGGGCTTGTGGGGTGTGGCAGACCTCGACGACCAACTGCATGAAGTGCTCGAACGACCGCACCGCGATCTCTTCGCGGGCCGACTGGCCCAACTCGGGCATCGCGACCGCGAGGTGGCGGAGCGTGCGCTCGCGGTGCTTGCGGTCGATCGTGTAGAGCCCGCGCCCGATCGCGGCGGCGGTGCGGAGGTTCGACGCGACATCGAAAGACGTCACCGCCATCGCCGCCACGCGGGCCGCCAAGTACTGCGACCAGAGGGCGATTGCGGAGGACGGGGCGGCCATGGGGGAATCAGCGGCGGTAGTAGCCCACCAGCGCCAGGAAGCGATTCTGGTTGAGCACCGGGACCGAGAGCGACTTCGCGGCCGCGATCAGCTTGGAGTACTCGTTGAATCGCTCGACCGCCGCCTTGTGCTTGGAGATCTGGTCGGGGTCGATCGTCCCGGGCGGGAGCGCGTCGGGGAACTTGGGCTCCTGCCCGAGCACGAGGAAGTCGGTGTCGTAGGTCAGGTCGTCGGTGAGCGAGCCGCCCCACTGGGTGATGACGGTCTTGATGCGGAGCTTGTCGCTGGTGCTCGCCTGCCCGATCTGGTCGATGTCGAAGTCGCCGAAGACCATGAACTTGAACTTGTAGTTCGGGTCGTAGACGGCGTTGGCGATGATGTCGCCCTCGAGGATGGTCTTGCGGGAGACGCGGCGGACGATGCGGGCGACGGACGACTCCTCCGACATGCTCACGACCTCGATGGTCGCCTTGCCCCGCAGGTCGCCGTGGTCGTCGCGGGAGACGCCGGTGGCCTTGTCGTAGACCTCGAAGGTCATGCCCGGGACGATGTGCTGCCGGCGGCCGCGGTCGATGTAGACCAGGTTCTCCTCCTGGAGGATCGAGGCGATCGTGCCGTCGGGGAGCGTCGCGGGATCGACGACGGCGACCGAGCCGCCCTCGCCGCGCTTGGGCTGGAGCTCGCGGATGCGCTGCTTGAGGCCGGTGATCTCCTGGTCCTTCTGGGCGATCAGCGCCTCCTGTTGCTTGACCTGCACATCCTTCTCGGAAAGCTGCTGGGAGAAGTCCTTGGTGGCGCTGTCGAGGTTCTTCGACGCGCTGGCCATCGTCGACTTGAAGCCCTTCTCGAGGTTCCCGTAGGTGCCCTTGTTCTCGTCGGTCGCCTTGCGGAAGGCGTCGGCGAGCGCGTCGCGCGCGGTCTGCAGCGCGGCGACCTTGTCGGTCGCCGCCTTCGACTCCTCCTTGGCCTTGACGATGTCGGCGTCGGCGGCGTTCTTCTCGGCGGCGAGCTTCTCGATGTACCCGAAGACCGTGAAGCCCTCGGGGATGTTCTTCGAGACGTATTCCTGGATCGCGGTCTGCTTCTCCTCGCGGTTGCCGGTGATCCACAGGCGGACCTGCCCGTAGTCCTCCAACAGGCGGGCGACGAGCGAGCCGCCCTTGGTGTCGGCCAGGTCGGTCTCGAGCTTCGTGCGCTCCGCGGTGCGGGCGACGCGCTCGAGGGACTTGCGGCTGTCGTCGGCGACCTTCTCGGCCTTGACCGCGCGCTGGTACATCAGGGTCGCGATGCCCCCCGCCACGATCGTCAGGAACACAAAGGCGATCAGGGTGAACAACACACCCGTTCCGCCGCCGAACCCGCGTCCTCTGCGTGCCATGGAGCGCTCCTGTTGCCGATCGACCAACCCCGCATCGCCGCCGGCCGGCCCCGCCCGCACACCCCGTCACGCCCCGCGAAGCCTCATGGCTCCCGGAGCCCCGACGGCCCATGCGCGGCCAAGCCCGACACAATTCCCAGACTCTCCCCCATCCAACTCAAGTGTCGTCCGTGCAAACGCTTTCGTCAACCCCTGGAAACCGTGATGCCTCAAATTGATACGCGGTTCAGCACCCGCATCTCTCAACGAACCTCCGCGACGACCTCCACCTCCACGGTCGCCCCCAACGGCAGGGCATTGACCCCCACCGCCGCACGGGCATGCTGCCCCGCGGGGCCGAGCACTTGCCCGAGGAACTCGCTCGCCCCGTTGGCGACCTTGGGCTGATCGGCAAACCCGGCGTCGGAACTGACAAAGACCGCCAAACGGACGATCCGCACGAACTTCGTCCAGTCGCCCCCAAGCTGGTCGTCGAGGATCGCCAAGGCGTTGAGGGCACATTGCCGGGCCGCCTCCTGGGCCTTTTCCAGGCTCACCGCCGAGGGGACGCAGCCCGTTGCCAGCAGCTTGCCCTGGCTCATGGGCAATTGGCCGCTGACGAAGATCAGGTTCCCGGTCCGGACCGCGGGAACGTAAACCGCCACCGGCTTGGGGGCCGCGGGAAGGGCGAGGTTCATTGACGCCAGTTTGCTGCGAATGTCCATGCAGGTAGTTTCGGGTCGCATGGTCGGCCGTGCAAGAGCAGGCGGGAATCCGTGCATAATTCGAGGTTTTCGGGCCCACACTAGACCCATGCATCCCTCCGGGCCGATAATGCCTGTCGGTGGGCCGCGACCTCGCTCGGCCCAGCGCTATAGTTTGCCGGACGGGCACGCCTGGAAACACCGGGGCAACATCAGGCCTTGACCACGACCGCCGGGCAGGAGTCCAACGCCATGACCCATGACCACACCAAGACGCTCGTTCGGCTCTCCACGGCCGCGTTGCTCCTCGCCCTCGTCCCCCTCGCCCGCGCCCAGAACGCGCTCGACAACAACCTCCAGGTCGGTACCGGTGGGCTCAACGGCGCCCAAGCCCCCATCGACTACAACGCCCGCAACAACATCGTCACCGGCAACGTCTCGGGCCTGGGCAGCTTCCACGGGAACGTCGGCTACCGCGCCCCGGGCGAATTCTCCGGCAGCACCGCGAGCGACTCGACTTTCCGCTTCAACGCCCAGAGCTACCCCACCGCCCAGGGCATCCGCCCGCTGAACCAGACGCCGTCGATCTCGGTCTTCCGCTCCGAGGCTCCCACGTCGGTGGGCCAGCTCGGGCAGATCACCGCGTCGACCCCGCTGATCATCCCCCGCTCAGCCGTGCCCGGCATCCTGGGCAACGAACAGCCCGGGCTGCGCTACAACGGGACGTCGATCACCTCGGGGGTCCTGGGCACGGTGCAGCAGTCGCAGGGGCGCATGCTCGAGCTGAGCGCCACGCCGCTCCTGGGCCTGCGCGTGGACGAGGCCCGCCCCGCCGCTGACGCGCAGACGCCCAACCCCGCCCGCCCCGCAACCGACGACCCGCGGAACCCCAACAACCGCACCGACTCCAACGCCCCGCCGACCCCGGACGACGGCACGTCGCCCCGCGGCAACGACCCCGCTTCCACCCGTTCGATCGGGCAGTTCGCCCCGTCGCTGACGCTGGGCGAGCAGATCCAGAACCAACTCGCCGCAGGCAAGCCGGTCGATGCCGGACTCGGCCTCGACCAAGCCATCGCCCGCATGCAGGCGTCGCTCTTCAGCCCGCTGGGCTCCGCGTCGGCCGCCCCGGGCGAGGACGCCTACGTCGACCTGCTCCAGCGGATCCAGCGCAACCGCGACCTGGCCGCGGGCAAGCCGGTCGAGCCGCTCCCGCCCGTCGCCACGCCGCCCACCACGCCCCCCGCCGACGGATCGCAGCCGCCGGTCAAGCCCACGGGTTTCGACACCACCGGCCCCCAGCCCGTGAGCCCGGGCTCCAACGAACTCGCCGCCGCCCTGCCCGCCCCCGCGCCGCAGGAGCTCGAGACCGCGCGGCTCGCGCGCGTCAACGCCCTCCGCGCCGCCCGCGGCCTGCCCGCCGAGACCTCTGCCACGCCCAACCCCGCCGCCCAGCCCGCACCCGACAACGCCCCCATCCCCGGCCGCCTCGGCGACCTCGTCGGCGCACTCAACTACAACCTCCCCCCCATGCCCACCCTCGCGGGCAAGCGCGACGACCGCGTCAACAAGCTCCTGCGCGACGCCGAGACCGACATGGCCACCGCCCGCTACTTCGACGCCGAGGCCAAGTACCGCCAAGCCCAGTCGGCCGGGCCCGACCAGCCTCTCGCCACCGTCGGCATGATCCACGCACAGTTGGGCGCGGGCTTGGTCCGCTCCGCGTCGCTCAACCTCCGCACGCTCCTCGAGCGCCACCCCGAGATCATCGCCACGCGCTACGACGCCCGCCTCCTGCCCCGCGCCGACCGCCTCGAGCGCGCCCGCAAGGACCTGCAGGAGATGACCCGCACGACCGGCCGCGCCGAGCCGCCGATGCTGCTGGCCTACCTGGGCTACCAAGTGAACTCCCCGGCCGTGACCCGCCTCGCGCTCGACCAGGCCCAGGCCATCGCGCCCACCGACCCGCTGCTGGTCCTGCTCCGCCGCATCTGGCTGGCCGACAAGCCTGCCGCCGCCGGCGCCGCCGGTGCCGCCGGCGCCCCCACCACCGCCCCCGCTCCTTCCGGGATGAACAAGTGACGGCATCCGTTCCTCCGACCGACCCCCGCTCGCCCGCCGCGACGGGGCCGGCCTCGCCTCAGACACAACCGCCCGCGCAACCTTCCGCGCAGACGCCCGCGGCCACCGGCCATGTCGCGCCCCCGCATCCCCACAAACTCACCGAATTCCTCGACGCCGAGGGGCTGCAGGAGCTCCAAGACAGCTTCACCGGCATGACCGGGCTGCAGATGCGGATCCTCGGCCCCACCGGCGAGCCCCTCACCAAACCCACCGACGCCCGCGCCCGCCACTCGGGCGACGTCATC
>JAPLMQ010000020.1 GCA_026386955.1 Planctomycetota bacterium | reverse complement strand
CGACCGGTTGTCGGGCAAGCCCAACCGCCAGGTCCTGCGTGAGGCGATGGCGTGGTGGATCGGGCGGCACCAGCGGGCCAGCGGCCGCGGGCACAAGGTGATGCGCGGCACCATCGACATCGATCCGTTCCCCGTCGAGGTAAATGGCCGGCAACCCGGCGGGGCGTACCACGGCTACCACCGCAAGACCATCTACCATCCGATCGTGGCCAGCTTCAGCGCCCAAGGCAGCTACGAGGCGGTGCGGTTGGGGGAGGGCTTCGTGCATGCGGTGCTGCGGCGGGGCAACTGCGGGTCGGCCGAGGGGGCGGTGCGGTTTACGCGAGAGGCGATCCGCAAGAGCCGGGAACTGGCCTGTGCCCTGGACGTTCGGATCGACGCGGGGCTGGTGGAAGGCAAGGTGCTGGACGCTGCTGGATGGAAGCTTCGTGGACCGGAAGGAGAACGTGCTGGTTTTTGGGAATCCCGGTTCTGGGAAAACGCACTTGCTGTGCGCGATCGGCCAGGAACTGGTGCGGGCCGGACGAACGGTGTACTTCACCTCGACGGTCCTGCTGGTTCAGGAACTGCTGCTGGCCAAGCGGGAGTTGAGGCTTCCCAAGGCGATCAAGAAGCTGGCGCGTTACCAGGCGTTGGTCCTTGTGTCGGTACGTGCAGACCCAGTGCAGCCCTTGGGGCTGACCTGTTTGTGCAATGAAAAAGGCGCGATCAGCCGAAGCCGAGTCGCGCCCTTCCGGGGGCATGTGGAGCCGCTGACAGGGGGGAGCGTCAGCGGGGAGAGGACGGCCTCAAACAGCGCCCTCTCAGCCAAAGCATCATAACATAAAAACTTCTGAAGATGGCGAATAGCCTGTGAATGTTCGATTTATTGTTATGGGCGATTCTTGCGGCGGTGTCTTGCCATCGTGAGGTAGATGTTTCTTGCAGAATCTGAGGTATTTCGTTGACTTCAGACAAATTAGTCTGATAATGATGGGTCTCTGGAGTTGAGATCCAAGGAGACCAAAGGAGAACCAAGCCATGGATGGCACCAGTACCGCTCCACGTTCTTTCCGCTTCCGCTTCGTTCATGCCCGTCGCCCCTCACCCCCGCTCCGCAGGCCGGTTGTGGCTGCGTGTCGGAGGCAGCCGATCACGTCCAAAGGCGAACTGGTTGACCGCCTCAAGGGGATGAGGAGCGTCCGTCAGGAGTTGGTCGAGCGTGTGCGGCACGAGATCGCGGCAGGCACCTACGAGACCGCAGAGAAGATGGATGTCGCCGTGGGCAAGCTGGCCGAAGACCTGATGAAGCCGATATGCACCAGCATGTGCACAAGGAGAACAACATACTCTTTCCTCGCTCGGTGCTCCGCGAGCAAACCGAGGCGTAAACTGACCTGAACTGGGAAATCCGCCGGTTATGCTATGCGCAATCGTTGACGGCGTTCGTCAGCGAAAGTCCAACTGGGAAATCCCGGATGGAGTCTGCATGAGTCGAGAAGCCCAGATCCCCGCAGCGCTGGACGTCGCCCCCGACAACGCTGTTCCCGCCAGTTCAAATCCGCACCCTGGCCACGCCGCGGCCGCGCTGCCGCACGCACCGCGTCTGGCCCTGCCGGAGGCGGTCGTCGCGCGGCAGTTGCGCTGGGAATACGCTTTGCCCATCGGCCTCGTTCACTTGGCGGCGCTGCTGGCGTGCCTGCCGTGGCTCTTCACCTGGGCCGGCCTGCTGCTGTTCGTCCTCGGCGTGCCGCTCTTTGGCCAGGGCATCAACCTCTGCTACCACCGCCTGCTGGCGCACCGTAGTTTCAGCGTGCCGCCCTGGTTCGAGCATCTGCTGGTCATCCTGGCGATCTGCTCGCTGGAGGACACGCCCATCCGCTGGGTGACGACGCACCGCCTGCACCATGTCCGCTCCGACGAGCAGCGTGATCCGCATAGCCCGCTGGTCTCGTTCTTTTGGGGCCACGTCGGCTGGCTGCTGTTCCTCAACCGCGACACGCACAGCCTGACGGCCTTCCAGACCTACGCGCGCGACCTGGCGGGCGACCGTTTCTATCGCCGGCTGGAGTCAGTGCCGTGGCTGAGCCTGGCCATCTACGTGGCGCACGCGCTGCTGCTGGCGGCAGCGGGGGCGGGGATGATGCTGCTCGCCGGCGGCGACCGCAACGCTGCGGTTCAGATGGGCCTGAGCGTGCTGGTCTGGGGCGTGCTCCTGCGCACGGTCGCGGTCTGGCACGTCACCTGGTCGGTCAACTCGCTGACACATCTGTTTGGATATCGCAGCTATGACACATCGGACAACAGCCGGAATAACTGGCTGGTGGGCCTGCTGGGCTCGGGCGAGGGGTGGCACAACAACCACCATCACGACCCGACCAGCGCCACGGTGCAGCACCGCTGGTGGGAGATCGATCTGACGTATTACGCGATCCGCCTCCTGGCGGCAGTGGGGCTGGCGAAGGAGATCGTTCCGCGGCGGGAGCAGCGCGCCGCGGCGCGGAGCTAGAGCCTGTTATGGACTTTGGCTGATCAACCCGGCGATCCTGGAGAGCATGAGGGTGATGAAGGCCACGAAGTGCAGGCCCGCGAGGGTTTGCGGCAGGCGTTCGTAGTCCCGGGCCAGCCGGCGGAACCGCGCCGCCCACGCGAAGCTGCGCTCCACCACCCAGCGCTTGGGCAGCAGCACGAAGCCTTTTTTGGCCTCCGGGAGCTTCACCACCATCAGTTCGATCCCGTGCGTCTTGGCCGCCTGGGCCGGTTCCTTGCCGGTGTAGCCTTGGTCGACGTAGGCCAGTTTCACGCTCTGGCCCGTCGCTTCCTGCACCTTCTGCGCCAAGTCGCCCACTTGGTCGCGCTCCTGCTCGTTGGCGGCCGTGACCTTCAGCGCCAGCAGATGCCCCAGCGTGTCCACGGCGATGTGGACCTTCGAGCCCTTCCTGCGTTTGTAGCCGTCGTAGCCCGCCCGGGAGCCGCTCTCGGGCGTCGACTGCATCGTCCGGCCGTCGAGGATCGCCGCCGAGGGATCCTCACTGCGTCCCTGGGCCAGACGCAGCAGGGCCCGCAGATCGTGGGCCATGCGCTCGAAGACGCCGGCTTGGATCCAGCGCCGGGTCTGCTGGTAGACCGCCGGCCAGGGCGGCAGGTCGTTGGGCATCATCCGCCAGGTCAGGCCGGCCTTGACCATGTAGCGCAGGGCGTTGAAGACCTCGCGCAGGTCGTGCTCACGCTGCGGGGCGTCCTCGCGCATCAGCACCAGGTACCAGGCCGCAAAGGCCCATTCCTCGTCCGTCACGTCGGTGGGGTACGGCTTCCTTGCCATCTAGCCTTTACGTGATTCCCAACGACAAAGTTCATAACAGGCTCTAAGCGCGTCGGTACGGCGTGCCGCATTCGGGGCAGGTGTCTTTGGTGTTGCCCGTCAGGTCGTACCCGCACTCGTGGCAGTAGGGGCGGTTGCCGGGGATGGCCGTGTCGGCGATCCAGGCACCGCCGAAGAAGAGGTAAAGGCCGACCGCGGCCCGCTGTTGGATGAGCTTGACGCCCACGAGCACGACGCGGGCGAAGAGATGTTCGGGCAGGAGTTACCTACTCCCCGCCCGATTCTTGCCTGCTCCGTGCTTTGCGAGCAAACCGAGGCGTAAACTGACCTGAACTGGGAAATCCGCCGGTTATGCTACGCGCAATCGTTGACGGCGTTCGTCAGCAAGAGTCCAACTGGGAAATCCCGGTTTGAGCGACATTGTCTTCCCACCGCACTCCACATGACTCAAACTTATCGCTATGAGTTCCGCCCCGACGAGCACGACGACATCGTCCACTGCGCCAAGGCGCACGGCTTTGCCATTGTCAAGCAGCTCCTCCCGCCCACGATGGTCGATCAACTCAAAACATCGGTTATCGACAATCTCGCGCCCGGCGGAAAGCTCGCCTATGCCAAGACCAACAGCTACCAGACTTGGTTCATCGAGCGCTCGCCAGCGCTGCGCGATCTGATCCGTTTCCGCCCGTTCATGTCCATCGCCGAGGCTGTCGTCGGCGACGCCGAACTGACTGTCCACCGCTCAGCGGCGATCGTACGTCAGCCTGGCGACGGCGGCATGGCGTGGCACAGCGACTTCCAATACCCGCCTCACCCGCCGCGCGGCGCCAGCGAATATCTCAACACCACCCCGCCCGAGAGCCGAACGGGGTCGCTCTGGTTCTATCTCACCGGAGTCAATCCGCGCGACGGCGGCATCGCCATCATCCCCGACTCGCACACCATCGACTGGCAGCCGGCTCCGGGGCTCCAGCTATCCCCAGACCGTCGCTTCATCCACCGCGCCGGTGATGACAAGCCCTGCCTTGATATGAACATCCCCGGCGCGATGGCGATTCATGCCGAGCCCGGCGACCTCATCCATTTCAATCTGCTCACGTACCACGGCGTCTACAACCACACCGGCTCACATCTCCGCGTCTCCGCCGCCCTCAATTTCCGCCGCCGGGCGCTTTCGTTCACCGCGCCTTGGCCCCGCTCCACCGAGGCGCAGAGGTTCATTGATGACACGCCTGATGATTTGAAACCATATTTGCGTGATTATCTCGGTCTGGATTTGAACTGGCGGCCGTAGATTGACGGAAACCAGCACCGGGGGGGACTGGATCTGGCGACGTGTGGTCGATGGCGGCTTAAGCCCTACGCTGCCCCAGGACGAGCTGCTATCGGTGATGCAACTCCTGCCCCGGTTCGACCTTGAGAGTGACGCGCCGACGGCTGCCGCCCATCCCGTCACGGTCGACGGCCGCACTCGCTGGCGCGTGACCTGCCCTATTGCCCCGAGCACCACGTCCACGGGCCAAACGAAGAGCATCGGTTCGCCCATTGCTCGCCGCTGACGCCCACGGGCGACGGGTACAACCTTGCCCACACCCGGCGCACCTGGGCGGACCTACTCGCCGAGATCGCCACGACGCCCAAGTCCGACCGAGGTCCGCTGTTGGAGGAGCTGGGCGCACACGCGCAGGATGCTGGCGAAGAGATGCTTGGGCAGGAGTGACCCCCCGACCGTTTGAACCCGCATCGGTCGGCAGTACAGTCCGCGCATTACCTCACCCCCAAAAGGGGCTCGGCTGGGCTTCGGCTCGCCGGGCCTTTTTCTTGAGCGCGACGCGTGGACGCGACGAGCGATGAATTCAATCACCATTGCTCGACCCCGGCTGATCCCGCCTCATCAGGAACCGGTCTAGGGAGTCGGGCACCTGCGGCTTCTCGACCTGGATGCGGCTGGGGGCCGAGCCGCTCTCCGCGCCCGGATGCTCGCCGGGCCGTTTGTGGCGTCTGTACGCATTGGTGGAGATGGGCATCGGAGTATGGAGTCGGGTTTGCGGTCGAGCCCAAGCGGGC
>JAPLMQ010000093.1 GCA_026386955.1 Planctomycetota bacterium | reverse complement strand
GCGAGGCGGCCACCGGGACCCAGGTGAAGGAGAGCACGAGGGCCGTCCCGATGGCGAAGAGGACCGTGATCGCCATCGGGCGGAACATCTTGCCCTCGACGCCGACCAGGAAGAGGACGGGCAGGTAGACGACGATGATGATCGCCTGCCCGTAGACGCTGGGACGGATCATCTCGCGGGCCGCCTGCGTGACCTCGCGCAGCCGCTCGTCGAGCGAGAGGGCCCGCCCGTGCTGGTGCTGCCGCTCGGCGAGCCGGCGCAGGCAGTTCTCGACGATGATCACCGCGCCGTCGACGATCAGCCCGAAGTCGATGGCGCCCAGGCTCATGAGGTTGCCGCTGATCTTCGCCTGCACCATGCCGGTGGCGGTCATGAGCATCGAGAACGGGATCGCCAGCGCGGTGATGAGCGCGGCCCGGATGTTCCCCAGCAGGAGGAAGAGCACGACGATGACCAAGATCGCCCCCTCGGCCAGGTTCTTCTCGACCGTGCGGATGGTCGCGTTGACCAGCTTGGTGCGGTTGAGGACGGTCTTGGCGCGGATGTCGGGCGGGAGGGCGCGGTTGATCTCGCCCATCTTCTGGTCGACCGCCTCGGCGACGGTACGGCTGTTGGCGCCGATGAGCATCAGGGCCGTGCCGACGACGACCTCCTCGCCGTTCTCGCTGGCCGAGCCGGTGCGCAGCTCCTTGCCGATGCCGACGGCCGCCACATCGCGGATGCGGATCGGCGACCCACTCCCGTTGGCGGAACCGCGCGCCCCGCCCAGCACGATCTCGCCAATCTGGGCGGGGCTCTCGATCCGCCCCGCGGCCCGCACGAGGTACGACTCGCCCTTGTGCTCGATGTAGCCCGCGCCGGTGCTGACGTTGTTGCGCTCCAGCGCCTCGATCACGTCGTGGAACGTCAGCCCGTGGCTGACCAGCTTCATCGGGTCGGGCTGGACGTGGTACTGCTTCTCGTAGCCGCCGATCGAGTCCACCCCTGCGACGTCCTTCACGCCCTTGAGCTGCGGGCGGATGATCCAGTCCTGCACGGTGCGCAGGTACGCGGCCCGCTCCAGTTCGTTGCCCAGCCGCTCGCCATCGGGCGTGAGATAGCTGCCGTCGCCTTGCCACCCCGGCTTGCCCTCCTCGCGCGCGGCGCCTTGGCCCGCGGGGTGCTCGTACTCCACGGTGTACATGTAGACCTCACCCAGCCCCGTGGAGATCGGCCCCATCCGCGGCTCCGCCCCCGGAGGCAGGCTCTCCTTGGCCTCGCTCAGCCGCTCGCTGACCTGCTGCCGGGCGAAATAAATGTCGACGTCGTCGCCGAAGACCGCCGTCACCTGCGAGAAGCCGTTGCGGCTGAGCGACCGCGTCGACTCCAGCCCGGGGATGCCCGACAGGGCCGTCTCGATGGGGAACGTCACCTGCTTCTCGATCTCGATGGGCGAGAGCGACGCGAAGGGCGTGTTGATCTGCACCTGGTTGTTGGTGATGTCGGGCACGGCGTCGATGGGGAGGCGCTGGAGGGAGAAAAAGCCCAGCGCACCGACGCCGAGCGTCAAGAGCAGGACGAGCCAGCGGTGGGCGATGGAAAGGGTCAGGATGCGGTCGAGCATGGGGTGTTCCCTGCTTTGGAGACAAATTCAAAGTCGATCCGACAAGACGCGATCGTCAATTGAGTGAACGTTGCCGCGGTCCCGCGCCGACACGGGCTCAGTGCTCGTGGGCCGCGCCGGCCTTGCCCAGTTCCGCCTTGAGGATGAAGCTGCCCGCGACTATGTACGAGTCGCCGTCGTGGAGCCCGTCGAGCACGATGGTCATGCCGCCAACCGTCCGGCCAACCTTTATCGCCCGCTTCGCGAAGGTGTTCTCCTCGCCGGCCACGGGCACGAACACCGCCGGCCCGCCTTCGACGGTCTGCACAGCCTCCTCCGGCACGGCAAGCACGGCCTCCGCGGAACCGACGCCGGCGACGCCGCCCGCAGCACTGCTCGCCACAAGGATCTCCACCTGCGCAAACATCCCCGCGCGGATGGCCGGGCGATCACCCTTGATCTCGATGCGCACTGTCGCCGTGCGCGTCGCGGCATCCAGTTGCGGGGCGATGTAGGCCACCGTGCCGTCGAGCGGCTCATCGCCGGTAGCGGCGACGCGCACCTTCGCCGCCGCGCCGAGGGCGACATGGCGCAGCCGTGCCTCCGACACGTCGGCCAGCACCCAGAGCGTGCTCAGGTCGGCCAGCACGGCCAAGGCCTCGCGCTCCGGGCGGACAAGCTCGCCCAGCGTCACTTCGCGCTCCAGCACGTGGCCATCCATCGGGGCCACGATCGGGTAGCGCACGTCGATCTCGCTGGTCTTGGCGAGCAGGTTGATCCGCTCCTGCCCGAGCCCCAGCAGGCGCAGCCGACTCTCGGCGGCGGTGAGGGCTCCCTGCGCGGCGACCACGGCGCCCTGCGCCGCCTTGAATTCCGCCTCGCGCTTCTGCACCTCCGTCAGGGCGATGCCTTCGCTCTCGGCGTGCAGAACCTTAGCCCTTTCGTAGGCGTTTTTCGCCAAGTCCACGGCCGGGCCGACCGACGCCAGCGCCGCCCGCTTCTGCAGGAAATCGCTCTGGGCGTCGCCCAGTTCCGGGCTGTCGAGCACCAACAGCACGTCGCCCTTCTTCACGGCGTCGCCCACCCGCACGGGGATCTGCGCCGCCCGGCCGGCCTGTTCCCAGGAGACCTGCATGGCATCCGGAAGCCGCGTCCGCGCTCCATGTCGAGGCTCACGCGGGCCGGCGCGAGGACCACGTCGCGCAGCGCGTGCTTGCCCGCCGGCGCGACGCGGATGCCGGCCTTGGCGATCGCCTCCGCGGAGAGCGTCACCTCGTCAGCGTGTTCGCCGTGTTCGTGTTCCTCTTCGTGCTCGTCTTTGTGCTCGTCATGCCCGCCATGGTCGTGGTGGCCTTCATGACCGGCATGGGCCGCGTGCCCCTCTTCGCCTGCATTTGGCTTGGCCGCGCCTTGCTCGCCGCAGCCCGTCACGGCCAGCAGGCCGACGGCGAGGATCGTCAGGCAAAGAATCGTGCGCAGTGCAATGGTCGCATTCATGTCGTTCTCCTCACGGATTTGCGGAAATGGAAGGCCGCGTGGCGGGAGCCGACGCGGGCTGACTTGCGGACGAAACAGCCGGCGTCGATTGCGCGGCAGATGACGCCAAAGATGCCGGCGCGTGCCCCGGCCCGCCCACGGCCCGGTGCAGGCGAATCCACGCCTCGGCCGTGCGCCGCTCGAGTTCGATCAATCGCGCCCGTCCCGTTTGCAGGTCCTGCGTCGCGAGGATCAACGGGACGACGTCGCTCTGCCCGGCGCGATAGGCCGACTCCGCCTCGCGCTGCCGCTGCTCCAGCAACGGCAGCCACTGCTCGCCGGCGCGGGCCGCCATGAGACGCGCGGCCTCGTGCGCCGCCAAGGCCCGGCGCACCTCCTCGACGACAATCCGCCTCGCCTGCGTGAGCTGATGGGCGGCCTCGCTCTGCCGGGCCGTCGCCGCGTTCTGCCTCTCCTGGCCCCAGTCCAACAAAGGCAACGGCACCGCGGCCTCCGGCCCGACGGACCATCGGCCGTCCCTCTCGCTGGCGACCCCGACCTCGCCCCCGTCGAGCAGCGCCCACTGCGCCAGCCGAACCTCGACGCCCAGCGCCGCCAACTCCCACATGCGGGACTGGATCTCCGGCCGATGCTCCAGCGCGGCAAGAATCCACGCCTTCTCCTCCCGTTCCGCCGCCGGCGTGGCCTGTCTGGGCTCCAAGGCCCACGCCGCCTCATCCGACGGCCGGTCGATCAACCGCGCCAACTGCAGCCGCCCCTCGCGCTGCTCCATCGCCCGCTCGGCGATCTCCAACTCCAATTCGACCTCTTGGGCCCGCAGCGTGGTCACGTCGAGCCGAACGCCCTCCCCCGCCCTCAACCGCGACTCGGCGATCCCGCCCAGCCGGGCCAGCAGCTTCACGCGCTCCTGCTGTACCAGCGCCAGCGCGTCGAGCGCCTGCACCGCGACGTATCGCCCCTGCGCCTCCGCCAAGACGTCGAGCGTCCTCGCCACCGCCTCCGCGCTTGCGCCGCGCAGCCGTGCGTCCGCGACCTTGATCCGCCCCGGTTTCTGCAACAGCGACAACAATTCCGCGCTCAGCCCCGCCTCGATGACGGGATCGCCCCCCGACTCAGGGAACCGCAGCGCGACGCGAAGGATCGGGTTGGGCAGCAGCCGAGCTTGATGGGCCTCGGCGAAGGTCAACCGCACGCGGGCCAGCGACGCCTGGATCTCCGGGTGGGTGGCGACGGCCCGCGCGATCGCCGCGGAGCGCGTGAGCGTCGCTCCATCCGACGCGGCCAAATCCGGCACATCCACCGGCCCGCCCCCGACCTGGACGTGAAGCATCACGCCCTCGCCCGAGGCGCTCATGGCCGCGAGTTCGGGCTCAGGCCAACGAGGCTTCGCGGCGCAGCCTCCGAGGCCGGCCGCACCTCCTGCAAGCGAGACGGCCATCGCCGCCGACAGCAACAAGCAATCGCGTCGAGTCATGGTGGGACTCCGCATCGACCGCCGACAGGCTGTCGCCCGGGCGGACCGTGAACGGTTTGGTGATGAGGGAAGAAACGAAAAGCGACCGCGCGACGTCACGGAACATGACGTGCCTTGAGATCCGCGATCGTCAACGGGCTAGATGAGGAGGATGGTCGTCCTGGCGCTGGACCAGGAGGGCGGAGGGCAGACGTCGCTCGAAGTGCGGCGAGTGAAATTCCCCAGGAAATCGGCTGTGCAAAGCGTTTTCGTCGCGAAGCAGGCGAGCGGAAGGTCGAACGTCGCGATGAGTTTGGCCGTCGTGTCGGACCGCCCGCTGCGGGCCGTGACGTTGAAGCCCGAGAAGATCATCACGTCGCGGCAAGGCCCGCATGACTTGTCCACCACGCCCATGAAGGCCGCGTTGTCCAACCGCATCGAGGCCTGGGAGACGTCGCAGCAATCGTGGGAATCCCCCATCGAACGCGACGCCGCCTCCAGCGCCACGTGGCCATCCTCGCCGAAGCAGAGGACCATCGGCCCGAACCCGCTGAGCGCAGGCAACAGGCTGGTGAGGACCAACAAACCCGTGATGAAAGCCCGAAGGCCGTGACGATGCATCGCTGCGGAGTATAGTCGTGGCGTGGGTCGGCGTCAGATTCTGTCGCGATGTTCGAACGACCTTGCGCCCGTGCCACACCGCAGCCGAATCAGGCCCGCGACGAGCATGCGAACCCGCACGGTTGACGCCCCCAGAGCCGCTTGCAACAATACGGGGCCACACGCGGCCGCGTGCCAGAGTGGACAAATGGAGCGGATTGCAAATCCGTTGTGGCAACACTTCGTGGGTTCGAATCCCACCGCGGCCTTCCGAACGCAAGTCCCGCCATACGCGGGGCTTGTGTCGTTTTTGGAGGTACCAAAGAGGGCCGAATTTTGCGGCCTCTTGGAAAGTTGCGTCCGAATTTGCGTCACTTCGAGTTGGCGATTGGTCCGGAACCATTCCGGGGCCAGTCCGGTCTGAGTCGGTACCTTGATGGGTGGACGCCATGGCTCGCGAGATACAGCAGAAGGGGGGTCAGAGCCGCTTCACCAAGACGGCGAGCGGCCTCTTCGAGTTCAACCGCGCGGCGGCCAAGGTCGGTTGAGTCGGATGTAGCTACGACTGGCATCGACATCTCCTTTCTCGAACCCCGGCTGCAACGGCCGGGGTTTCTCAGTGCGGACCTCGTCCCCGAAACTGAAAATGCCCCTCCCCCCGACCTGACAAAACCGACAAAAGGGGTCCGCAGGGGGCTTTTGTCAGTTCTGTCAGTTCCTCCCCACCCCCGTTTTCGTTTTGGCGTTGCCTAACCTCGTTGCGGACGACGCTCTTCGAAACTGAAATAGCCCCTCCCACCCACCCGACAAAACCGACAAAAGGGGTCCGCGGGGGGCTTCTGTCGGTTTTGTCGGGTACCTCCCGCCCCCTTTCCGCGTTTGCGAACGGTCGGACCCCTGGCTTGGGCGGGGCGGGGGAGGGGGAGGCGGGGGGCTTGGCATGGTTCCTTTCGAGCCGGGGCCGGGATGCGGGCCTGCCCGCGGACGCCTTCCGCAGAAGTGTTGCCCCGCGAACCGATTGATTGAGTGGGCACGGTCGGCCAACGATCGAACGGGTCGCGAGATGGGCGCGAGACGCGACCCAAGCAATTCCGACAATTGAGTGGCGTGGTGCCGAGGTCGCGGGATGAAGCGCCTGCTCGTTCATCGCATCGCCGTCTCCCGCGCCTTCATCGGGATCGGCGACTCCCCCGTCCGCTCCAGCACCGCCGGCTTGCCGGAGAAGCGCTGATAGCGGTCGACGATCACATCGCAATACGGAGGGTCCAGCTCCATCAGGAACGCACGCCGCCCCGTCTGCTCCGTCGCGATCAGCGTGCTGCCGCTGCCGCCGAAGAGGTCCAGGACGTTCTCCCCCGCCAGGCTGCTGTACTGCATGGCGAGGACCGCCAGTTCGACGGGTTTTTGGGTCAAGTGCTCCATCGTCTGCGGCGACACCTTCTTGACGTGCCAGAGGTCGGTGGCGTTGTTCGGGCCGTAGAACTTGTGGCCCGCCCCCTCCCTCCAGCCGTAGAACGCGATCTCGAACGCGCCCATGAAGTCCTTGCGGGTCAGCACCGGATGCTGCTTGTCCCAGATGATCCCTTGGCTGAAGTAGAGCCCGTGCTTCTTGAGGAACGGCGGGTAGTTGCCGAGGTTCGCGTACCCACCCCAGGCATAGAACGCGCGCCCGGGCAGGAGCACGCGGGCCATGTTGCCGAACCAGGCGTCGAGCAGGACATCGAACTCGCCGTCGGTCACGAAGTCGTTGGCCAACGGTCGGTCCTTGGCGCGCATCTGCTGCGTCGTGCCTTTGGCCTTCCCGGGATGCCGCGCGAGGTCAAGGTTCTGGTGGTGGGTGCGCTTGGGCGCGGCGAAGGAGCTGTTGCCCGCGGCGATCGCGTTGTTGCTCCTCGGCTCGACCTTCACGTTGTACGGCGGGTCGGTGTTGATCAAATGGATCGGCTGGACATCCAGCAGGCGGTCGACGTCCCCCGGAAGGCTCGAGTTGCCGCAGAGCAGGCGATGGTCCCCAAGGATCCACAGGTCGCCCGGCTGGGTCACAGCCTCGTCCGGGGGGGCCGGCACCTCGTCGGGATCGGTCAGGCCCTCGGTGACGCCGCCGCTCATAAGTTCACTCAGCCTCTCGGGGTTGAAGCCCAGGAGGTCGAGGTCGAACTCCAGGGCCTTGAGGTCCGCCAGCTCCAACGGCAGCAGCTCGTAGTTCCAGTCCGCCAGCGTGGCCGTCTGGTTGTCGGCGATCCGATACGCCTTGATCTGGGCGGCGGAGAGGTCCGTGGCCACGTGCACCGGGGCCTGGACCAGCCCCAGCTTCAATGCCGCCCGGTAGCGGGTGTGCCCCACCACGATCACGCCTTGGGCGTCGACCACGATGGGCTGTCGCCAGCCGAACTCCCGCAGCGAGGCCGCCACGGCGTCGATGGCGTCGTCGTTGTTGCGGGGATTCCCGGGGTACGGGGCGATCTGGTCGAGGTTTCGCAGTTCGATCTGCATGAGGTCACCTAAGTGTTGTGGATTGGGGCGCTTGGGAGTTTTTTACACGTGAAAGAAGGTCTGTCTATTGAGGCGTTTGCTCCCCGCGGGGGAGGCTGAACCCGATTCGCGGCGGAGGAACCATTGGGGGGGAGCCCCCGGAGTCGTCCCAACCCCTCCGTTCCCGCCACGTTTGCCCGTGCGCCCGAACTCACGCGGGGGCGGGCGCACGCCAACGCGGTCGCCCCGCCGCGACGTGGGCGATCGTGGGCGAACGCGCGCAACGACAACGCCGCGTGCTCGTCGCTACGCGTGGTCGTGGTTGATGTTGATCGTGTCGCTGGAATGGCAATAGCCCTCGTGGGTGGCTACTGCCGGGGGTGGGCTACTGCCGCACTCTGTCGTCGCCGGATGGACGGTCGACTTTCATATTATCTCTTAATCATTCGTGATTATCAATCCAAAGAACTGCTCCGTCGCAAATCTCCCCGTTCGGCGCATGCTAGACGTTGCGCCCTCGGCCTTCCGGCATTATCCCATGCAGGATGAGCCTCACGTCGCCGTCGCCACCCCCCCGGGGGAGGGTGATCGCGGCGGCTTTGGCGGTGGGGCGTCGGTGCTTGCCGGACCACACCCACCCCCGGGGCGGTTCAGCCCCAAGACCTACACCCAGCCCCAGTTCTTGGCCTGCCTGGCATACATGGCCCTGATCCGCGCCGACTACCGCGGCGTCGAGGCCCACTTGAAGGACCTGCCGGGGGTCTGCGAGTGGATCGGCTTGAAGCGCGTGCCGGACCACGCCACGCTCCACCGCGCGCCCCGGCGCCTTTTTCAGCGCCGGCGTGACCGACAAGCTCCTCGCGGCCACGGTCAAGCTGATGATGGGGCGACGCAGGATCGTCCGCCGCGCCGCCGCCGACTCCACCGGGCTCGAGGCCGAGCACCGCAGCGCCTACTTCGTGCGGCGGAAGGCCCGCGGGCAGAAAGAGGCCAAAAACCCGCTGTACCAGACCTCTTCCTACACCCGCTTCCCCAAGCTCTCGGTGGTGGTCGACTGCGACAACCACATGATCCTCTCGGTGCTGGTGGGCACGGGGCCCAAGCCGGACATCAACGACCTGCAGGGCCTGCTCGGCGGGCTGCCATCCGGAGTGGCGATCAGGACTCTCCTCGCCGACGCGGGCTACGACTCGGAGCCGAACCACAAATACCTGCGCGAGGAGCACGGCATCCGCAGCGTGATCCCCGCCAAGCATGGCCGGCCCGGAACCAAGGGGAGGAACTCAGCGGCGAGGGCTATCACTCCCGCAACCGCCAGATGCGCATGCTCGCGGTGGTCCACAACATCCTGGTCTGTTATTTATTCGGGAGGTTTGCGACGGAGCAGACCTGTCCCCTTTTCTTCGCCCTCGGTCATCTCCGGGGTCTCGACATAAGGCCTCTTCTTGGCCATGGCTTGATCTTTTCAATAGGACATAAAAGCGGAGATGACATTCATTTATGTCACGGACCGGGTGAATGAAATTGATCTGTCCACCATATTATCAATCCACGATCTCTCTAAGATGATTCGATATGACGCATGCTCTCTCGAATAGCGGCCCGCCTTCAACGCCCCAATGATCAAGACCCCGTCCAATGGTCATATGGGGAATGCGTTTGCGGGTACGTAAATCTTCTGCAATGCCTTGCAAAAGGGATCGGGTTGCGGTCTGACAGGCGGCGCTCCATCCGTTGGCCAACTCCAGTTCTGGCAGTGGGGCTGCAAGCGCCGCAACGAGCTCTTCGACTTCCAGGATGATCTCGTGTCGCTTCATATTAAATGTCAGGGGAATTGCCGGTCTGTCGCGTCGCGCCGGTGGGCTTCGCGGATTACCGCTCAACCCACCCTACAAGTCATTGTCAACGTACGCCGCTCCGGCGGGTTTCGCGATTACGCTCTACCCGCCCTACGGTGCGGCCTCCCTAAATCTTCCGATCCAGCAGCCGGTACTGGATCGCCTCGGCGAGGTGGTGCATCTGCACGGCTTCGCTGCCCTCGACGTCGGCGATGGTGCGGGCGACGCGGCGGACCTTGTCGTAGGCGCGGGCGCTGAGGCCCAGCTCGGTCATGGCTTGGCGGAGCAGCTCGCGGGCGGGCTCGTCGAGGGGGGCGAGCTTGTCGAGCTCGCGCCCGCCGAGGGTGCTGTTGGGGCGGGTCGGGCCCCCGTTGCGCTTCGACTGCACGTCGCGGGCCTTCACGACGGTTTGGCGCATGGTGGCGGAATCGGTGCCGCGGGCGGCGCCCATGAGCTGCTTGTGCGGGACGGCGGGGACCTCGACGTGGATGTCGATGCGGTCGATGAGCGGGCCGGAGAGGCGCGAGAGGTAGCGGTCCATCGCCTTCTTGCCCTGGGCGTCCTTGGGCATGTCGCCGTGCTGGGTGGGGTTGAGGGCGGCGACGAGCATGAAGCGGGCGGGGAACTTGAGGGAGCTGTGGGCGCGGGCGATGGTGACGCAGCCGTCCTCCATGGGTTGGCGGAGCGTCTCGAGGACTTGGCGAGGGAGCTCGGGCATCTCGTCGAGGAAGAGGACGCCGTGGTGGGCGAGGCTGACTTCGCCGGGGCGGGGGATGGTGCCGCCGCCGATCAGCGCGGCGCTGCTGGCGGTGTGGTGCGGGGAGCGGATGGGGCGGCGGGTGATGAGGCCCTGCCCCTTGGGGACTTGGCCGACGGAGGAGTAGATGCGGGTGACTTCGAGCGCTTCCTCGCGCGAGAGGGCGGGGAGGACGCCGGCGAGGGCCTTGGCCATCATGGTCTTGCCGGTGCCGGCGGGGCCGATCATCAGGATGTTGTGACCGCCGGCGGCGGCGACGGTCATGGCGCGTTTGGCGGCCTCCTGGCCGCGGACGTCGCCGAAGTCGACGGGGGCGGCCTCGGCGGCGACGCGGGCGGTGAAGTCGAACTCGGGGGCGGGCTCGATCTCGTGCTGCTCGTTGAGGAAGGCGACGACGCTGGCGAGGGTGTCGGCGGGGTAGACGGCGATGCCCCCGGCGGCGGCGGCCTCGCCGGCGTTGTCGGTGGGGACGACCACGCCCTCGACGCCGAGCTTGCGGGCGAGGATGGCGAGGTTGATCACGCCGTTGACGGGGCGGACGCGGCCGTCGAGGGCGAGCTCGCCGGCGAAGAGGAGCTTGCGGTGGCGCGACGTGTTGATCGAGCCCTGGGCGAGGAGGAGGCCGAGCGCGATGGGGAGGTCGAAGATCGGCCCCTCCTTGCGGATGTCGGCGGGGGCGAGGCTGACGAGGAGGCGCGACTGCGGGAAGGGGTAGCCGGAGTTGATGATCGCGGAATGGACGCGCTCCATCGACTCCTTGACGGCGGCGTCGGGGAGGCCGACGAGGGTGGTTTTGTAAAGGCCCTGGTCGCCGACGTCGACCTCGACCTCGCACGCGATCGGGTCGATCCCCTGGAGCACGAAGCTATGGACTTGGGCGAGCATGGGGGAAGTTTAGCAGGTGGGGGGGATTTGTTAGCCGGACGCGCAAGCGACGGATGTTTGATTCTGTGTTCGGGGTGATTCACGCGGCCTCGGCACCGCTCGCTCGGTGCCTGGCGAGCCGGATAACATGGGCCTCGTGAAGCGATGGATATTCAACTTGGCGGCAGGGGCGTCGCTGGTCGTGTGCCTGGCAATCACGATCCTCTGGGTCAGGAGCTATTGGCGGAGCGACTACTTCGGGTGCTTCCGCCCGGTGGGGCGCGGGTACCCGGCCGAGTACCGCGAGTATCTCCTATCTTCAGACACCGGCCTGCTGACCATCCAGGACTACTGGCGGCGATACAAGGATCCCAAGCCCCACCCGGATGGCTGGCCGTCGCCCTATTGGAATTCGGACGAGGCCAACGACAATCTGATGCTGACGTCCCAACACCAGCGCGATAGGTTCGAGCTGGTTTGGAATCGGGAAGACAAGAACCCCAATTGGATACGCCACTTGGGCGAGGCGCAAAGATTCAACGGCACGACGGTCTGGACCGCGATGAAGTTCCCGCACTGGGCGGCTGCGGCCCCGTTCCTCCCCTTGCCGGCGTGGTGGGTGGTCCTCTGGCGCAGGCGTCGGCGCCACAGTCGCCGCGTGAAGGATGGGCATTGCGTCGGCTGCGGGTACGACCTGCGCGGCACGGTGGCCGCCGGGCGGAGCCAATGCCCGGAGTGCGGGGTTGCCGTGGAGCGCCCCGCGTCCACGCCGGCGTGAGGCAGGGTGGCGCGGTGGTTTTTCGGGACAGCGGTCATGCGGCGACCGGGTTTGGGGGATGCGAAGCGTCTGCTGTGCGCGTTCGCATGCGCGTGTCGCGCCTCTTCCTATGATGGTCTCCGTTGCGACCCTGCATTTTGGAAACTCCCATGAACGCCTCCGCCGCGCCTGCGTCGACCTTCGATCCAAACCTGCGTTTCGTCCGTGTGCAGTGCGACGAGCTCGACCCCGGGCCGCTGCCCGTGGCGTTCCAGGATTCGACGATGGGGCCGTTCACGCATTGGAAGGTCGGGTGGCTGCGGCTGACGGCCGACGATGGGCGCGTGGGGCAGGGGCCGACGATGTTGCCCGAGGGGTTCGTCGACGAATTGCTGAAGGGCGGGCAGGTGGGCGAAGCGATGACCGTCGAGCGGTGGTGGCACAAGCTGTATTGGATGTCGCGCAACGGCGGGCATCGCAGTCCCGCGACGACGGGGCCGATCTTCGGCGTCGATTTGGCGATGCGCGACATCCTCGCGCAGCGGGCGGGGCTGCCGCTGCACCGGTTCCTCGGCGCGGCGCGCGACGTGGTGCCCGTCTACGGCTCGGGCGGCGGGACGAACCTGACGACCGACGCCCTGGTGGCGGAGATGGCCGACATGGTCGCGAGCGGCTTCACGACGCTGAAGATGAAGGTCGGGACCGACTTCGGCACGAGGATGGCGGGCGACGTCGAGCGCGTGCGGGCGGTGCGGCGAGCGATCGGCGCGAAGATTGCATTGGCGATCGACGGCAACCAGACGTGGTCGGCCGACGAGGCGCTGCATTTCGCGAGGCAGGTCGCGGATCTCGACATCGCGTGGTTCGAGGAGCCGGTGCACTCGGCCGACCGGGCGGCGCTGCGGGCGCTCTGCCCGGTCTGCCCGATCCCCGTGGCGATGGGCGAGAGCGAGAACCACCCGCTGGGGTTCCGCGACTTGGTGGAGTGCGGCGTGCCGCATCTGCAGCCGTCGCCGCACGCGCTGCCGGGGTTCGAGGCGTGGACGCGGGCGGTCTCGTTCGCCGAGGCGGGCGGGCGCGCGTGGAGCAGCGGGGGGTTTTCGCACCTCACGGCCGCGTATCTCGCGACGAGGCCGGCGGGCGTGGTGGAGTATCTGCGTTCGATCATCGGGCACTTGGCGACGGTCTACGAGACGATGCCGCGGATCGCGGACGGGACGATCACGCTGCCGACGACGCCGGGGCTGCCGGTGAGCGTGGCGTGGGGGAGGTTGGAGGAGCGGAAGGCGGTGAGGGGGGTGGTGGATCGGAAGAGGTGAGGGGAGAGTCGCGTCTCACGCGATCGGTTCGGGCTGCGCCTTGGGGAACGTCACCTCGAGCCAGACCGTGTCGCGCGCCAGTTCGATATGCGGTTCGTCCATGCCGGCGGGCAACAACAACGTCTGCCCGCGCGTGAACGACACGGGCTCGAAGCTGTTCTTCGCCGAGCGGATGCGCCCCGCGCCTTCGAGGACCATCCAGATCGCCGGCTGGTCGTAGGGGATTTCCTGCGAGTACGACTCGGTCATGCGCACCTTCTCGATGCGGAAGAAGTCGCAGAGGACCAGGCGGGTGACGGTGGTGAAGACGCCGGAGATGTGGCTGCGGCGCTCGTGGCGGCGGACGTTGGGCGGGCCGAACTCGATGCAGGCCATCGCCTGCTCGATGTGCAACTCGCGCCCGGTGCGGCCCCAGTCGAAGACGCGGAAGGTGGTGTCGCTGGGCGTCTGCACCTCGGCGACGAGGATGCCTGCGCCGAGCGCGTGGCACGTCCCGCTGGGGAGGTAGTGGCAGTCGCCTGCCTTGACGGGCACGCGGATCATCAGCTCCTCGACGTGCTTCGCGGCGTCGGGGCCGGATGCGTTGATCGCCGCGCGGAACTGCTCGGGCGTCACGCCTTCGCGCACGCCCTTGTAGATCGCGGCCCCGGGCGCGGCGTCGACGATGTACCACGCCTCGCTCTTGAGGTTCGCCTCGGGGTGGGCCCGCGCGTAGGCGGGGCTGGGGTGGACCTGGACGGAGAGGTGCTCCTGGGCGTCGAGGAACTTGATGAGGATGGGGAAGCCGCCGTCGTCGGCGGGGAGGAGCCGGCCCATGAAGCGCTGGCCGTGCACGGCCATGACTTCGTGGAGCGTGCGCCCGGCGAGGGGGCCGTTGGCGATGACGGAGCGCTCGGCGTCGCCCCCGCCGCCGGAGACGCTGGTGGAGGCGAGGTCGACGACCTCCCAGGACTCGCCGATGGGGGTCGCGGGGCCGTTTGGGAGCGTCCGGCCGAGCTTTTCGAGCTGTCGGCCGCCCCAGACTTTCTGCTTGTAGATGGGACGAAATAAAAGGGGGTAGAGCGGCGTTAGGTCCATGAGCGGATGACTCACGCGATCCGGGGGGCGGGGGCTTGTGACGGTGTGTGGGACGGGGACAATATAGCGGGTGGGACCGAGTGGAAGTGGGCGGAGCCGATGAGGTTTCCGCAAGGGGCTTTCGAAACAGGAGACTCAGCCGTGGCCAAGCAGCCAACCCTTCGGGTCGTGGGCAGTGCGGTCGTGGTGATCGGGCTGGCGGGATTGCTGGCCGGGCCGCTGGGCGCGAAGGCGTTCGCGGCTGACGGCGATGCCGCGCGCGGCAACGCGGACGGCAAGCAGGCGGGCGACAATCGCGATGGCCGCGAGGGTCGCGAGAATCGTGACGCGAAGGCACCGGTGCGCCAGCCGCAGCCGGCGGGCGAGCGGCGCGCGGCGCCGGCGGCTCCAGCGGCAGCGCCGGCTCCCGCGCCGGTGCGAGTTGCTCCGGCTGCACCTGTTTCCCCGACGCCCCCTCCGGCGGCCGCGCCGGTCCGTGTCGTGATGCCGCCCTCCGCGATGACGCCTCCGGGCGATCGCGCGATCCGTCAGCCCCAGGCCGCACCGACGGCGACGCCGGTGGTCGTGCAGCCGCCGACGCGGTTGGCGACGGGTTCGGACGGGCCTGCGAATGGACAGCCGAACAATGTCGTCGTGCCGCCGAGCAATGGTGCGCCGGGCTCTGCCACGAATGGCCGTCCGCAGACGATCTATGTGCGCCCCGTCGCGCCGGTGCGTCAGCCCAGCGTGGCGCCGGCCGCAGCGCCGACTCCCGCCGCGCCAGTTCCTGCAGCGCCGGCGGCGGTTCGGGCGACACCGCCTTCGGCTCCTGCTCCCACTCCGACGCCAGTGGTCACACCTGCGCCGGCCGCGACGCCTGTGCGCGCTCCGGGGGCCCCTGCGGCCGCGCCGCCGGTGGTGACGCCCGCCGCCCCCGCGCCGGCCCCCGTTCGCGTCGCTCCCGCAGCGCCGATGCCGGTGCTCGTCGCGCCGGTCGCGCCGCGCGACCGCACGGTCGCCGCGCCGCCCACGACGTCGACGCCCGTCGCCCCTTCGGCCGCGATGCCCGCGCGACCCGCGCCGACTTTCGTCCCCGCGAATCTGCCGACGAACGCGCCCACAAACGCACCGACAAACGCGCCGACGAATGTCCCGTCGAACAACCCCGCCTACGCGCCGACGCCCGCCCGCGTCCCGGTCGCGCCGCCCACGCCCGCGTCGACGTCGCTGCCCATCGTCCGCACACCCGTCGCGCCGCCCCCGGCCCAGCCCGTGGTTTCGCAGCAGCCGCCGCAACGTTGGATCCAGTCCACGCCCGTCCGCACCGATCGCCCCGCGGCGGTTGAGCCGGTGATCGCGCCGCCGGCAGCGCCGCCCGTTCAGCCGGCCGGCGAGTCGCCGCGACCGCTCGCGCGGGGCAACTGGGAGCAGGGCGACCGTCGCGACGGCGACCGGCGTGACAACAATCGTGGGGACAACGACCGACGCGACAACGATCGCCGGGACAACGACCGCGGGCGCGGCTTCGACCGCTTCCCCGGCGGCTATTCCGGGAATGGTGGTGGCGGAAATGGAGGCGGGTTCAACGGCTTCCACGACGGCCGGCGCGATGGGGACAACCGTCGCGACGGGGACCGCTCCCGCGGCTGGGACCGGCCCCGCGCGTGGGACGGCGGCCGGCGCGGCACGAGCGTCTCGGTCTTCTTCAGCACCGGCTTCAGCAACCTCGGCTCGTCGTGCCTCTATCAACCGCCGGTCTACTATCTGCAGCCGACGACGGTGACGTACACCTACGTCGAGCCAGCCTATATCTATCCGTATGCGGCGACGTCATGGGACGGCCCGTTCTACGAGGCCCCGCCGGTGATGTATGAGCCGGCATACGCGCCGATCTACTCGCCCTTCTATGCACCGATCTTCGCCCCGGCCTACACGCCGCCCTGCAGCGTGGCCCTCCCGTACGCCTGCCCGCCGACGTTCGTCGAGCCTTGGCCTTGCCGCACCGAGCCGGAGTTGTTCTTCAACTTCGGGTTCAGCTACATCGGTGTGCGGTGAGGGGCTGGCGAAGGTTTCGCAACGGGTGAACGCGTAGGGTGGGTAGAGCCGTAAGCGGCGAAACCCACCCTACAAGAGGGGATCGCGCGAGGGTTGTTTGCGTTCCGCTTCGTCTCTGCCCCCACGCGATACAATTCGCCGCGATGGCAAAGGCTTCCACCCGTTTCATCTGTCGCGCCTGCGGCGAGACCCACGCCTGAACGTATGGGCGCAGCGGCAGCGTCTTACAGGTTCTGATTCCCGCGGAACCAATTTGAAGACGAGGTTTTGAGAGGTGCGCCATGAAAAATGATCGCAAAGGGCATCTCTTGCGTAGTTTGGTGAAGAAGCGAGCCCCGGCGTCTCTGTGCGTGGCCGAAGCGTTTCTCTCGGGATCCTCAATGTTTGAGGCAGAGACGGAATTGCTGATCAACTTGATTCACGCGGAATTCTTGGCGGAAGGGATCAGTCCAGACTTCTCCCCTACAGCTCTAGGGAATGAACTTGAAGCATTGTTGGATGATGTGAATCGCGTGCGGCTGAGGCAGTGAGAGTTCTGGTTTGACGCCCAATGGACCGAGCTCGCAGCGACGCGAGGCTGCACCGCGTTGGCGCGATTCGGCGCGGATGCGAGATTGCGGCCGCCAAGCCGTCGCTTGCGCGTCCGGCTAACCCAGAGTCGTGTGGACGAGGCGTTGTCGTTGTCCGCAGCGGGTTTCGATGGTTGCCGCTCTACCCACCATACGGGTTCCGCTTCGCCTCCACCTCCACGCGATACAATCGGCCGCGATGGCAAAGGCATCCACTCGTTTCATCTGTCGTGCCTGCGGGGCGATCCAGGCCCGATGGATGGGCAAGTGCCCCGACTGCGGGCAGTGGGACGCTCTGGAGGAGTACAAGACTCCGTCGGCCGGGGCGGCGCAGGACCGGCAGCGCGGGTCGGCGCCGGTCGTGAATGCCGCGGCGGGGATGTCGGCCCCCCAGGCGATGCCGATCGAATCGGTGGGCGTGACGGAAGGGCAGGCCGACGCGCCGGGCCATCGTCTCGCGACGGGCATGAGCGAACTCGACCGCGTGCTGGGCGGCTCGCCGCCGCCCCCGGAAGCCGAGGAGAACGACGGCGCCGCGGCCTCGTCCGCATCGAAGTCGAATGCGAAATCAACGCCGGTCCCCGACCCCGACCAGCAGGGCCTCGTCCCCGGCGGGACGGTGCTCGTCGGCGGCGATCCCGGCATCGGCAAGTCGACGTTGTTGCTGCAGGCGGCGCACCAGTGGGCCGTGCGCGGCAGGCGCGTGCTCTACGTCACCAGCGAGGAGTCGGCCCACCAACTGCGTCTGCGCGCGCAACGCCTTGGCGCGTTGAAGGACCACCCGAAGGAACTCTACGTCCTGGCCGACACGAACCTCGCGCGGATCCTCGAGCAGGCTCGGCAAGTCCAGCCCGAGGTGATCGTGCTCGACTCGATCCAGATGATCTACAAGGGCGAGCTGCCGGCCGCGCCGGGGAGCGTCACGCAGCTGCGGGCCTGCTGCCTGGAGATGGTCTATTACGCGAAGGCGACGTCGTGCGCGGTGCTCTTCGTCGGGCATGTGACGAAGGAGGGCAGGCTCGCGGGGCCGCGGCTGCTCGAGCACATGGTCGACACCGTGCTCTACTTCGAGGGCGACCGCTACCACAGCCACCGGATCATCCGCGCGATCAAGAACCGGTTCGGGTCGACGCTGGAGGTCGGACTCTTCGAGATGGGCGACACGGGGCTGCGCCAGGTCGCCGACGGGGCGGGGCTGCTCGACGCGGAATACCGGCCGATGAGCGGGAGCGTGGTCTGCCCGGTGCTGCAGGGTTCGCGGTGTCTGTTGGTGGAGATCCAGGCGCTAACGGCCACGGGATTTTTGGGCAGCGCGAAGCGCAAGACCAGCGGCATCGACGCGAATCGGCTGGCGATGCTGATCGCGGTGCTGGAGAAGCGGGGCGAGCTGAGGCTGGCCGACCAGGACATCTTCGCGTCGAGCGTGGGGGGGATGAAGATCGGCGAGCCCGCGGCCGACTTGGCGGTGGCGCTGGCGATCGCGGGGGCGCACTACAACCGGCAAGTCGGCGCGGGCGTCTGCGCGGTGGGGGAGATCGGGCTGGGCGGGGAGATCCGCCACGTGCAGATGCTCGAGCAGCGCCTGCGCGAGGCGGCGCGCCTGGGCTTCGCCCACATCATCTGCCCCAAGACGCGGATCAAGGCCCCGCCGGGGTGCGAACTGCACCCGGCCTGCTTGCGGCGACGTCGTCGCATCATCACGAAAACCGCTTGATTCACGGGGTTGCGACGCTCTTTTTCCAATGTGCGTCGCACGCCATTCCAAGACACATGTCACGAGTACGATGACATGTGGCACCAGACCAAGGATGCGTCCGGATGTCGCATTCCGCGCGAAAAATAGCGGCGGGGGTCATGGCTTCATGACCCCCGCCGCGTGAAGACTCGGTTTTTCAGGCGCGAGCCGGCTGACTCAGTGCTTGTTCGGGTCGGCGCTGCCCGTGCCGTTCCACCAGCCGTTGTCGAAGAGGCCGTCGTTGTTGGAGTCGTCCATCTCCTTCATGGTCTTGGTCTCGGCGTGGCCGTCGGCGAAGACGAAGCCGGGCAGGCCGTTGTTGCGCGGCGCGGGGGCGATGCGGTAGCTCCAGGCGGTCGAGCCGGGGGTGAGATTGGTCATGTCGGCGTTCGCCGCGGCGAATTTGACGGGATCGACCGCGGGCGGAACGGAGCCGGACAGTTGGGTGCGGTACCACCAGCCGCGCTTCTTGCCCATGTTGAGGGAGTGGTAGGGGCCCTCGAGGGTGTAGGAGTTGCCGGCAGGCGCGACGGTCACTGCGGCGCCGTTGCGGGTGCCGGCGGAGTCGCCGATGGCGACGGTGTGGGCGGGGTTGATGATGTCGCGGTCGAGGCCCGCGTGGTAGGCGGGCTCGGAGACGACGCCCGTTGTGGCGTCGGCGATGGCTTCCCAACCCATGTAGTGCTGGTTGTAGCCGTAGCCGCCCCACTTGGCGTGGCCGTAGGTGTTGACCGCGACGAAGTTGAGGTTGAGGGCCTGGAGCGCCGGGGCGTCGAGCATCGGGCTGGTGAAGATCCGCGTGTCGGGCATGTACTGGAAGAGGTAGTCGGCCCAGTGGGCCCGGCGGGTCTTGGCGTTGATGTTCGCGACGGTGATGGCCGGCGCGGCCAAGTTGCCCGCGGCCTGGTCGAGGAGAAGTTGGGCATGGTCGGCGAAGTCGGGGTAGGCGGCGACCTCCGCCGCAGAGCCCTTGGCGTCGATGATCTTGCCTTCGTTGCCGCTGGCGATGTAGTCGCCTTCGTGGGCGAAGAAATAGGTGTTGTAGTCGGTCGTGTAGTAGTTCACGGCCAGGCCCATCTGGTGCAAGTTGCTCAGGTTGATGGTGACCTTGGCGGCGTCGCGGGCCTTGCCCAGGGCGGGCAGGAGGATGCCGATGAGCAGAGCGATGATGCTGATGACGACGAGGAGCTCGATGAGCGTGAAGCCGCGGGCAGCGGCGCGGTGGGCGCGGGCGGCGCGGGATTCAGCGCGGAGGGTGGAAGCGGAGCGAACCTGCGAAACGAAGCATGGGACGCGATCCATTCAGACATCTCCTTGCGGCTAGGCAAATGAGAATCAAATTCAACTACGACACGGGAGTAGGCATAAAGCAACTGAGAATCAGTGTCAACTATGCGGATTCTGCAGGCCCCGAGATGTTGAAAACCAAGGTTGCACGACCGCCGGCAGGGCGCGGCAACGCTGGGCCGTATCGGCCGTTAATGATTGATAGTGATGTGGTTGTAGTCGTATCGGCCGTCGCAAAAATCAACGGCTCGGCGTGCGTTCGACCGTCCCGGTGCGGGCTCGGCCCGGCCTTGGTCGGCGCGGCGTCAGGGCACGATCGTCTTGAGATTCGCCGTCAGCGTCACCTCTTTCCCGCCGCGGTCGACGACCAGTTCGACGGGATAGCCGAGCTTCCGCAGGCGGGCCCATTGGGTGATGCGGAACTGCTCCGCGGGCTTGCCGTTGACGCGCAGGAGGCGGTCGCTGGGATCCAACCCTAGGTCAAAGTCGACCATCGCGGGCGTGACAATCGGCTCGGCCTTGTCGCGGGTGAACCGCACCGCCATCGCGCGCTGGTCGATGGTCATGGCGAACTGCGCCATGAGCGGGTTGCCCAGGACCACGCGGTCGTCCTCGCCGAGGATCTCGACCAGCGGCTGGCGGATGACGTGCGTGCCGAGGAGCAGGTCGCCCTTGAGGCGCGCGACCTTGCCGGTGGTCGCGCCGATCGCGCCGATGAAGTAGCCCGGGAGCGGGACGGGCGGGCTGGTGAACTCGAGCGTGCGGGCGACGGCTCCGCCCAGGGTCAGGCCCGGGGTGGAGTCGCCGGTGTCGAGCGTGGCCCAGAGCGTCTTGCCTTGGAGCTTGATGGGCACCTCGGCGGCGGCGCGCCGGCTCCAGCGCATCGGGAGGATGTCGCGATCGTTGGGCGCGGGGAGCCGCTCCTCGTCGAGCTGGAAACGCCCCTTGGCCTGGTCGAGCGTCATGGCGCAGCCGCCGAAGAGGCGCAGCCCCAGCACGCCCGAGATGGATTTGTCGACTCTCTCCGTGACCGGCGTGAGGTCGGCGAGGAGCAGCACCAAGTCCTCGAAGCGCACGGCGTCGAGGGTGAACTGGCTCATGCGGATGGCCGTCGCGAGCTGCTCGCGCCCCGTCACGTCGCTGAAGGGGACGAGCCGGCCGCCCTCCTCCGAGCGTGCGCCCATGCCGCGGTATCCCTCGCGGGTCATGATCATGCAGGAGGCGCCGGTGTCGATCATGAGCGGCTTGTTGTTGACGGTGATCGCGGGGATGCCGTCGCCCACCGCGGTGAGGGCGCACGAGGCGGATTTCCCGGTGATGGTCGTGCGGGCCGGGGCGCGGCCTTCGGGGGCGGGGCGCAGCCAGAGGCGCACGAACGAGCCGGTCGCGCGGCGGATAAACACCTCACCGTTGAGGCCCCAGTCGAACTGCAGGTCGGGGCTCCTGAGCGTCATGCGCAGGACCGAGGCGATGTCCACGTTGATCCCGCCCGTGGCGTCGAGCAGGCCGCCCGCCAGGACGGTCAGCGACTGCTCGTTCTCTTCCGATGAGAACTGCACCACCGCGTTGCCGCCTTTGTAGAGGAGGAGGCTTTGGCCAGACTCGCGGTCGATGTAGAGGGTGTAGCCGTCGCGGGCCAATGCGTAGGGCAAGCCGTTGATGTCGACGATCAGGGCCGCGCGGTGGTCGTCCTTGGTCTGGACGTAGATCCGGCAACCCATCGCCGCGGAGTCGAACCGGAAGCTGACGCGGTCGCGCTCCTTGTCGGTGCGGTTGCGCAGGGCGAGGTTGTTGGCCGCGATGAGGCGGTCGACCACGGCCTTGGCCTCGGCGGGGGAGGGCGCGGCGGCGGGCTGGGTGCTGGGCTGAGAGGCGGGCTGGGCCTGCGCGGGCGAGGCCGACAACAGCATGCCCGTGAACAACAGGACTCCGGCGCAACATTCGGTCAAACGTGGCAACGGCATCTCATGGACTCCCGGATTCAACTTCGCGGCTTTCCGAACAGCAGCACCACCCTCAGCGGCTCGTCGCCCGTGTTGCGGAAGCCGTGGTCGACCCCGGGCGGGACGAGGACGGCGTCGCCCGCCTGGATCTCGACCTCCTCGCCCTCGATGGTCATCACCCCGCGGCCATTCAGGAAGTAGTACGTCTCCTCGTAGTTGTCGTCGCCGGCGTGGATGTGGTCGCCTTCGCTCACGCCTGGCGCGAGCTCCCAGAGGTGCATGCGCACGCCGGTGGTGCCCAGCCCGTCGAAGAAGGATCGCACGCGGATCGTGCCGTCGCCCTCGTGGATGGCGTGCCAGTCGCGCACGTCGGTGGAGTCGGACTGCTTCCAGTATTTGGGGCTTGGGGAGGTCATGGCGATCCGATCGTGGGGGCGGGAAGGGCTCGAGTGGCGAGGTCGGGCTGCACCGTCATTTCTTCGCCGCGGCTTGCGTGGTCGGCGTCTCCTTCAGGCTCGCCGCGTCGGGCATCGCGCCGATGACGATGTTGTCCATCTGATAATAAACCCGGTTGTGGTGCGTGCAGACGACCACGCCCGCGCGCTCCGGGTGGGCGCTGGCGTTGGCGAGCCAGTCGCCCCAGGTCTTGCGGGTGAGCGGGAGCTTGGTCACGCCGTTGGGCCACATCACGCGCTCCCACGGGCTGTTCGTCCTCAGGTTCTTCACCTGGGCCGTGACGGTGCCGTAGACGCCAGGGCTTTGGTCGGCCCAGTTGAAGATCAGCCGCCCGCGCAGCCAAGTCCCGGCGTCGCCCTCGAACACGCCCTTGAGGTTCGGGTACGGGTCCGAGTAGACGTATTCAGGGTTCCCCCCCGGCTTGCTATTGGCGTGGATCGCCATGCCCGCGCCCATATGGATCCAACCCACCGCCTCGTCGGTCGTGATCGTCCCGTCGCCGTTCGCGTCGTACGCCAGGCTGAGGTAGGGCCCCTCGCGTTTATAGTCGAACTGGAAGACCCACGACGTCTCCTTCGCGCTGACCGTGTAGCCCCACTTTGCGTCGTTGATCCGGCTCAGGCCCGAGAAAGATTGCAGCACCTTGCTGGTGTTCGGCCCGTCGGGCGCGTTCAGCTCGGTCTCCGTCCCCACCGCGATCAGCCCAGGCCCCTCGACGGGCGTGCCCTTGATCTCCTTCCAATGGTCCTGCCCGGCGAGCTTCCCGAAGGCGAGGTCCTCGAAGTCGTACGTCTTGGGGGCCGCATGGCTGGCGGCGCAGCCGAGCGAGAGCGTGGCCAGCAGGAGCAGGCCGACGAACGCTGGGACCCGATGGTGGAATCGCATCTGGGAATCCTTGGGGAGCCTCGGCGTCGAATCGCTCGACGCCGAACACCCAGTCAGTAACATGTCCGTCCGTAGGCGAATCATCCCACAGTCGACGCACCGCGCGAAGGAGCACCATGGGCCACGACCCCACCGAGCACGTCCAGGAGGAGATCCACCACCACGCCCAGCATTCCACCGAGCGCTGGATCGCCGGCGCGGCCCTGACCGCGGCCTTGCTGGCGGTCCTCGCCGCCGTGGGCGGGGCGCTGGCCAGCGCGCACCTGACCGAGTCGAGCCGACACCAGATCGAGTCGAACGACAAGTGGGGCTTCTACCAGGCCAAGAGCATCAAATCGAGCATCCTCAAGGCCAAGGACGAGATGCTCGTCGCCCTGGGCAAGGAGCCGTCGGAGAAGGACAAGGCCAAGATCGAGGAGTACGAGAAGGAGATGAAGGAGACGAAGGTCGAGGCCGACGAGCTCGTGGTGGAGTCGAGGAAGCATCTGCACATGCACGAGGTGATCGAGCGCGGGGTGACGTTCTTCCACATCGCCATCGCGGTGGTGGCGATCGCGGTGCTGACCAAGCGCAAGCCGTTCTGGTTCCTCTCGCTGGGCTTCGGCGTGGTGGGGCTGTTCTTCCTCGTGCAGGCGTTTTTGCCGGCGGGGCATTGAGGGGCGGGCGCATTGTTGGCCGGAAGCGCAAGCGACGGGACGGGGGCGAACCATCAACAGCCAGGCCGGAGCACGCGAACGGCCGATCGGTTGCGGAGAAACAGCGCCGTCGGTGACTGGGCGAGAAACTTGTGATTCAAGCGCGGCGGTGGGATGGGACGCCCCCCGTCCCGTCGCTTGCGCTTCCGGCTAACAAGACGGCGCATTCGGACGTGATTCCGCGTCCCTAACACTTAGCCATTGACCTAAGTATTCCCGTCTGCTAGATTCGCCCGCATGCCCACCCTGGCCGAGCCCATCGACCTGGTCTTCCGCGCGATCTCGGACCCGACGCGCCGCCGCGTGCTTGAGCGCCTCAGCCGCAGCCCCGCCTCCGTCAGCGAACTGGCCGAGCCGTTCGACATGGCCCTGCCCTCCTTCGTCGCACATCTGCGGTCGCTGGAGGAGAGCGGGTTGGTGCGATCGACCAAGGCCGGGCGGGTGCGGACCTACCAAATCGTCCCCAAGCGGCTCTCGCTCGCGGAAGGCTGGCTCGCCCGCCAGCGCAATCACTGGGAGAGCCGCCTCGACCGTCTCGACGAATACCTCGCCAACCCCAAGGAGAAATGACCGTGGCCAACCCGATCGTCATCAAGCCCGATGCCAAGCTCGACCTGGTCCTCGAACGCGTGGTGGATG
This sequence comes from Planctomycetota bacterium, assembly GCA_026386955.1. Lineage (GTDB taxonomy): Bacteria > Planctomycetota > Phycisphaerae > Phycisphaerales > Phycisphaeraceae > JAPLMQ01. The sequence goes on along the minus strand of JAPLMQ010000093.1, from coordinate 12,915 downwards.
TCCCGCGCGAGTTGGTCTGGGCCGCATGGACCGATCCCAAGCACATCGTGCACTGGTTCACGCCCGCGCCGTGGAAGACGGTCAAGTGCGAGATCGACCTGCGCCCCGGCGGGATCTTCAGCACGTTGATGCGCTCGCCCGAGGGGCAGGACCACCCGAATGTCGGGAGCTTCCTCGAGGTCATCCCGCTCCAGCGGCTGGTCTTCACCGACGCGCTGCTTCCGGGCTTCCGCCCGTCGGGCAAGCCGTTCATGACCGGGATCATCGAGCTCGAGCCCAAGGGCAAGGGGACGCGCTACACCGCGACGGTGCTGCACGCCGACGCGGAGACGCGGGCCAAGCACGAGGCGATGGGCTTCCGCGACGGCTGGGGCAAGGCGCTGGACCAGCTCGTGGAGTATTCGAAGAAGATGTGAGGCGAGGCGCCCTTGGTCACAAATCCTCCGGCCGATACCGCAGCACCGGCACGTAGAATCTCCCGAACAGGTTCGCGTACCACGTCGTGAGGATCGTCCCGTCGGGGAGCTGGCCGCTGTTGGGGTAGCAGGAGTCGAAGTTCTGCAGGTCCATCGTCAGCACGCGCGTGCGGGCGCTGTCCCACGTCCGCCCCTCGTCGCCGCTGGTCGTGGCGTAGATCGAGCCGGGGTGGTGGCGCGAGGCGTGCGTGCAGAGGATGCGCCCGTCGGCGAGCTGCAGGAGATGTCCGGGCGAGCCCATCGAGCTCATCGGCGTGGGCTCGAAGGGGCTCCAGGTCTTCCCGTCGTCGAGCGAGGTCGACTGCAGCAAGGCTCCGCGCCTGGTCCAGTCGTTCCCGTTCGCGGGCTGCGAGCGCGAGAGCATCAGCAGCCGGCCCGAGGCCGTGCGCAGCATCGTGCATTCGCCGATGACGAACGGGTGGTTGGGCAGCTTCGCGAAGACGCTCCAATGCCGGCCGCGGTCGTCGGAGCTGAAGACGGCAATCTGGTATTCGTGCGGGCGCGGATGGATGCCGTCTTCCGCGAAGGGCATGTAGTTCGCGGCGACGAGCAGCCGCCCGCTGGGCAGCAGGATCATGTGCCGCTCGACCTCGGCGTACGGGTGCATGCCCGGGACGGTCAGCGGCTTGTCCGTGTAGCCCCAGGTCTTGCCCTGGTCGTTCGACCACGCGCCCCAGAGCGTCGGCCCGGTCATCTTCTCGATGCTCCAGACGCCCTGTTCGGTGTACTCGCTGCCCGCGCGGTAGTCGGTCGTCAGCCATTCGCCGTCGGGCATCTCGAAGATCGGGGCGCAGCGGTGGTCGGCCTTGCCAAGGTCGTAGAGCAGTTGCTTGGGGCCCCAGGTGCGCCCGCCGTCGCGCGAGCGGAAGAGCACGATGCGCCCGTCGATCGAGAGGTGGTCCGACCCTTCGCGGGCGGTGATGACCACGTCGCCCGAGCGCAGGACGGTGAGCGTCGCGGGGTGATAGTGCAGGTCGTTGTCGCTGTGGACGATGACGCGCTCGGCCTTGATTTGCTGCGGGAAGAGCTCGGGGAAGACTTTGGCGTAGAGCATCTCGTGCGAGATGCGGAGCTGGGTGAGGTCGGCCTGGAGCTGCGAGACCTCGTCGCGCAGCGTGGTGAGGTTCACGCGCAGGGCGTCGGCTCGCGGGGCGAGGTAGAAGACGCACTCGCAGCCCTTGGGCGGCTCGTCGACGACCACGCGCAGCGAGAGCGGCCGCCCGGCGCGGAGCATGGCCGCGGGCACGCCCAGGCGATAAAAACCCGAGACGCCGTGCGGGTCCCAGTTGCGGTGGGGCGGCTCGACGAGGGACTGGAAGCGCCGGGGCTCGAAGGCGAGGAAGAGCCCGTCGACTGCGACGGAGTAGCCCGACGTCCAGCCCAGCGGGAAGCGCAGGCGGGCGACGCCGTCGATCCAGAGTGTGGCCGTGGAGTAGGGGAAGGCGGGGCGGATCGGGCGCACGAGGCTGCCGGCGATGAAGGTGAAGGCGGTGTCGTCGCCCGACTCGGCGGGGCTGGTCTCCCACGCGAGTTCGCGCCGGTTGAGCCAGGGGGCGCGCCCGCCGGGGCGCGTCGTGCCGTCCGCCTTGGGGAGCGGGCCGCGGAAGTCGGCGAAGGTGGCGCCGAAGGCGTCGTAGAACGACCCGCAGGCGGGGACTTCGTGGGCGGGGAAATCGATCATCCGCGCGAAGCCCTCCTGCTCGCGGGCGCAGCGGCGGTTGGAGTCGCCATCGACGAAGTGGCCGGGGTTGAGGTTCATGCGCGGGTTCCGGGGGCCGGAGGTGAGGGAAGGGCCGGGATCGACCGGGGCGATTGTAAGCCGGGGTGGGTCTGATGCGATCCCTCCATGACACGGGGCGTGCCACATCGCAGCCGAAGGCTGCTATGTGCGGGTGAAGAAAACGGCCAGGGTCCGCGGAGAACTCCTTCCTTTTGTCCATCGACGCGCGTGGAGCCGGACGCTCCGCAGGCTCGGCGCTTGCGGTTGACCGGCACACAGCAGCCTACGGCTGCGGTGTGGCACGGCCCAAGGTCGTCCGAGCGTCATAACAGCGCAAGCCGGGGTGAGCGGGGCGGCCTGCACGATGTCATAATCATCCTCCCCCGGCCCCCCGGCCCCCGGGGCGGACGAAACGCCCGTCGCCGCCCGCTACGACATTCAGCACCCCGCCCGATCGGTTTCCCCGCACCCTCGCCTGATGGAGCGCCCATGACTGCCGCAACGTCGCATCGTCGATGGATCGTCGCGATCCTCTGTTTCGTCGTCCCTGCCATGTTCGCCGCGCCGGCTTTGGCCGCGGACGCGCCGCGCACCAAGCTGCCCGACGAGAAGCCGCACCAGAAGGCGCTGCGCGACTACCTCGGCACGCTCGCCGAGAAGGACTTCGACCACGGCGTGAAGGAGCCCATCAAGGTCGTCGCCCCCGAGAACGCCGAGGAGGCCTACAAGCTCTGGGCCCTGGGGCTCGACATCCTGCGCGTGGGCTCGATCATGCACGGCTACCGCAACGCAGCGGGCACGGCGCTCCCCGCCTCGCAGTTCCTCCTCGCGACCATCGAGGACCCCACGCAGGGCGTCCTGCGCCCCGCCATCTGGCCCGAGCCCACCGCCTGGCTGGCCAACTGGGACAACGCGGGCAACCCGTACCACAAGTCGCGGGCCCTGAAGATGCGGGCCTTCGTCACCGCTTCGGTCGACATGCTCATGTTCGACGAGCGCCAGGAGAACTCCGACGCGCCGCTCTTCCACCGCGCCGACTGGTTCGGGCCGCACCTGCTGATGTACGGCTACGTGGGCTGCGCGACGCGCGACGCCGTCGGCTCCAAGGGGCGCGAGGCCTACAACGCCTGCCTCAAGGGGATGATGAAGCGCGTCGCCGCCTGGGGCCCGCGCCGCGACGAGAGCTACCTCGACATCACCGCCATGGTCGGCATGCGCTTCGCCGCGGACTCCATCGGCGACAAGGAGTCGATGAAGCTCGCGGAGGACTACGCCCACCGCTTCTTCGACGACCCCTGGCTCTGGAACCCCGCGGGCTACTTCCCCGAGCAGGGCTGCCTCGACGCGGGGTTCAACGGCCTGAGCCTCTATTACGCGACGTGGCTCACGCTGGCCGCGCCCGATTGGACGTTCGTGCGCGACCACGTCAAGGAGGCCTGGCGGCTGCGGGCCCACCTGGTCCTCCCCGAGCCCGACGGGAAATTCACCGGCCCGTCGCACTTCAACTCCCGAACCGGCACCGACGCCTCGGCCGACCAATGGGACTGGCGCTTCCGCACCGTCGCCGCCTCCTACCTCACCGAGCAGGCGATCTGCCAGGCCCCGTTTCCCACCGACGAGCAGCTCAAGGCCGCGCCTGAGAAGGCCGTGGGAATGCTCCAGCCGCAGGTCATGAACTATCCGGACAACCCGAATATGCAGCGCACCGCCTCGGGCCCGTGGCGGTGGATGCTCTACCCCAACGCCCCCGACTTCCCGATGAACAACTTCGCGCTGGAGTTCTATCCCAAGGGTTTCCTAGCCGAGCGCGAGAAGCTCGTGAAGAAGGACCCGTCGCTGCTGAAATACCCCTTTGAGCGCGATGAGGATTTCACCGCGGTCTTCGGCAATGCCCTGCTCGCCGCCAAGCGCAAGGCCTTCGGCGTGATCGTCCACACCGGGCCGGTCTCGGAATTCCAGGGGGAGGGGCACGGCGAGTTCACCGGGCCCTACGGCCTCTCGGGCGGAGGCCTCTCGGCTTTCTGGACGCCTGAGACGGGCGCGGTCATCCTCGGCCGCCGCGCGGGCATGCAGTTCCCCGACCGCAAGCCGCCGAGCTTCGACCTGCCCGAGGCGTGGCGCACTTGGCCCGTGCACGCGGTGAGCGGGCAGACCGCGGCTGGGAAGTTCTTCACCTCCGCGCGGAACCAGGAGCCACAGGCGACGTTCACGAAGGACGAGAAGGGGGCGAGCGTCAAGGTCACGGGCGTGATACCCGCCGCGCCGATCGGGGCGGAGAAGTCGCTCGCGGGGAAGATCGAGTACGCCCGCGCGTTCACGGTCGAGGCCAAGGGGCTGAAGGTCGAGACCGCGGTCACGGGCGACGGGGCCGACAGCCTCGCCGAGTTGTATGAGGTGATCCCGGTCTACATCCGCAACGCGATGGGGCAGGCCGAGACGGTGACGACGGCGATCGAGTTCGAGGCGGGCGGGAAGTGGTCGCCCGCGACGGAGCAGTACGCCGCCGACGTGGCCGCGGTGCGGCTGACGCGGTTCAAGGGGAGCGTGGTCGTCCGGTTCGACCGGCCTCGCCGCGTGAAGCTCGCGCCGACGGAATGGGTCGACACCTTCATGACCCGCGCGACTTGCCGAAATGTGCTGGTCGACCTGCTCGAGAGCGGCGACAAGCCGGCGGCGGTGAAGGAGGCGAGGAAGGTGGGCTACATGATCGAGGCGGAGAAGAAGTGAGCGATACCGCGGATGACGTGAGAATCGGTGTTTCTCCGTGAGAGAGAAGCGAGGACGAAAGGGGGATCGCGCGTGAGAATTTCAGTCAACGCAAGACCATCGGTCAGCCATTGGATCTTGATCCTCGCCGTGGGTCTTTTTTGCGTGGGTTGCGCGCCGAAACGGGTTTTCACCGTGTCGGTGCTAGAGCTCGAAAAGCGGACGCCGGTTGAGGGCGCAAAGGTCGCGGTGGGGTTGCCCGGAATCGATCCGTTACGCTTGATTTTCAGGAAGCGTTGCCCCGTCGTCGGCATAACGGGGCCAGATGGCGTGGTCCAGCTCAGGCACGACGTCAAAGGCAATGAGTTTTTTGTCATGGTGGATGCACCTGGCCATGTGCATCACCGTGGTTACGTGCGAGTCGGAAACCTGACCCCGAAAGGCGAGGCGGAGCGAGCGTACGAGTTGATGGGAATTGTTCCCAGCAACGAGCCGCGTTCGTTGGTCACCGAAGTCTCGGTGACGACATTGAAATGAATGATCGACATCTGGGCCGTCGTGCTGAGAGAGGATGAAGCGGTTTGAACTTGACACGCATGATTTTCCGTTGAATTTCATTGACTCCCTGAAAACCGCGGTTATATTTCCGCTCCTCAATGCTCATCCACTGACCGCAAAACCCATCGCCGCCCGTCTCGCGACGCTTTCGTCGCGGGGCCAATCTCCCTCCGCAAACGAACGATCGCCCCCCTCGCCCCCCTCGGCCACCGACTGACGGCGGTTTGTGTTTTCGTTTTCGCCGCGCGACTCGTCGCACGGCGGTCGGTGTCGCTCCGTCCTGATTGATCATTGAGAAAGAAGCATCCCATGCGTGATGACATGGACAAGTTGATCGTCGAGCGCCCGCGCGTGCGGTCGCACCTGAAGGCGCCGAACCACACCAAGAAGCGGCAGCAGATGCCGCCCGAGCACTGGCCGACGCGGGAGAGCATCCGCCGCACCGACAAGTACCTCAACGAGAACCTCGCGCCGCTCCGGCGGTTCCTCGAGGGCAGCGTCGGCCGGCCGTGGAGCAAGGTCCACGCGGAGTTGGCCGAGCACATCGACCGCAACAACACCGTGCAGGCCCACATCTGGCAGCACATCGACCAATACGTCGACCGCCATCCGCTCTTCGTCGAGCGTGGCCATGCCTATCGCGTGGGCCACGGCGGCCACCGTTGGGGGTCGTTGCTCTACGTCGATCCCGCGACGGGGCTTCTCCGCCGCAACAAGTTCTCGAACCGAGCTTGGTGGCGGCTTCGGACCGCGCCGGGGCCGCGCTTCAAGGAACTCGGCCCCGACCGGTACGCCGGCCAGATCAAGGGCGTCTGGTTCGAGATCCGCACCGCGCGGATCGCCGACGCGCCTGTCGGGGCCCGCGACGTGCTGAGCGGGACCGTCGTCGCGCTGGCGGACGGCACGAGGCAGCCCGCGCGGGGCGAAGCCTGGTTCGGAAACCGCGAACTCTACGCCGTCCGCAAGCGGGCGCTCAATTCCAAGGAGATCAAGGCGCTCGGCCTCGCGCCGCAGGAGAAGCTGCTGCCCAACATCGTCCGTTGACCGCGCTCAATCGGTGTTCAAGGCATCGGCTCGAAGAAGGTCAGGTCGGCCCCGTGGTTGTCCATCGCGAGGACCGATTCGCCGCGGAGGCGGACGCGGGTGGGGTGGATGTGGTGGCGGAGCGTGAGGTCGCGCGTGGGCAGGTCGAAGTGGAACTCGACCGGGCGGCCCGCCGGCGGGGCGGGGATGTGGGCGTAGCCGTCGCGCCAGGACCAGCCGCCCTCGGCTCCGACGACGCGGAGGCTCGGCGGACAGGCGATGGGTGCATCGCCGGGCTTCGCCATCTCGCCCGTCGGGATGCGCACCCAGAGCGGGCGCGGGCGGCCGAGCGTGACGCGGAGGCGGTCGTGGGTGTAGGGCGACTCGATCGTCACGCCGTCTTGCTGGCGGTCGAAGAGCAGGTTGACGCAGAGCCCGCGGGCGTCGTCGACGACGGCCTCGCGCCAGGCTTCGCAGAGGGAGCCGACGCCGCCGCCGACGATGTCGAGGCAGAACTCGATCATGGCCATGCCCAGGGGCTGGTGGCCGTAAGGGGCGGGGAAGCCGAACCCGCCGCGCATGCGGGCGGCGACGTCGCGCTTGCCGTCCTCGAGCCGATCGCGGGCGACGCCCTCGCGCGAGGCGGGCTCGACGATGAAGGAGGTGTCGCGCAGCTGCGCGGGCAGGAGGTGGCAGCGCAGCATGCGCTCGACGTCGGCGTAGCGGCTTGCCTCCACGCGGCGGGAGGTTTCGACGCGGGGGGCGGCCTCGCCGGGCTTCGTCGCGTCGCCCGCGCGGGCGAGGAGCAGCGCGGCCTCGGCGATGTCGCCGGTGTTGTTGATCTCGCCGCGGTCGGCGTTCCAGGCAGGGTTGCCCGCCTGCTCCATCACCCAGCCGAGCTCGTCGCGGATCCGCCACAGACCGCGGTCGTAGAAGGAGCGGACGCACTGCATCAGCCGGGCGTCCCCGCGCAGGGCGGCGAGCTGGGCGAGCGAGGAGAGGGCGCAGGTGGTCGAGTGGGTGTGGTGCCCGAAGAGCTTGGCGTCGAACTCGCCCTCGGCGCGGAAGAATTCCTCCGTCGCCTTCTCGGCGAGGATCTCGGCCAGCTCCAGCGCGCGGGGCGAGCCCGAGGCCTGGTGGTATTTCACGAGTGGGCCGATGGAGCGGGCGAGGCCCCAGACGAAGGTCTGCTGGGTGAGCTTGACGCCGTGCGACTCCAGCCAGGGGATGTCCCAGCCGGCCTTGGGGCTCCAGCGCTCGAGGATGGTGGCGATGCAGCGCTCGGCGATCTCGCGGGCCTGCTCGTCCTTGCGGTAGCGCACAAGGGCATAGCAGGCGAACATGTTCTCGCGGATGTTGTGGTCGGCGAAGTTGACCAGCGGGCCTTCGACGACGTGGCGGTTGAGCGGGAGCGGGACCGTGCCGCTGAAGGCGAAGAGGAAGGCGTTGCGGTGGTTCGTGATGGCGCGCGCGTCGGGCGCGATGCCCAGCACATCCTCGGCGGTGAGCAGGGCATTGAGATGCCGGCCGGGGACGTGGGCCTCGGTGTAGGTCGCGCCGAAGCCGAAGCCGGCCAGCTCGGGCGGGGCGGCGGTGGCCATGAAGTGCGGGCGGTCGTGGTCGTCGGCGTTGAAGACGCGCTGCATCGTCGCGCAGCCCAGGCGGATGGCGCCGGCGAGGTCGGTGGTGTTGACGTCGCGGAGTTTGGCCACGGCGTCAGCCCGCCCGCCGGGCGGCGTTGAGGGCCGCGGCGACGGGCGAGAGGCGCGTGCCGGGCCTCTTGAGCAGGCGATCGAGCGTGCGGCGGAGGTAGTCGGAGGAGATCTCGCCCCAGCCCTCGCCGTCGAGCCCGTGCAGGTTGTAGACCAGCCAGCCCTCGGGGCGCTTGAAAAGCTCCTCGATGCAGGATTCCATCCCCTGCTCGGTGCCGGTGGGGCCGTGGCCGCAGGTGCGGACGACGCGCGTCTCGGCCGTGGGGAGCGGGTTGATGCCGTGCTGGATGTGTCCGCCGCGGAAGCCGCCGATGACGGTGGGCAGCCAGGCCTCGATCTCGGGGGTGGTGGCGTTGTAGGGGAAGTTGTAGATGGATTGCGTGCGGTCGAAGCCGGGCATCTCCGTTTCGAAGATGGCGATGTTGCGGGCGATGAGGTTGGCGGCGTCGGCGAAGCGGATCGAGGCCTTGTTGATGTGGACCAGGCCGTGGGGCATGACCTCGTGCCCGCGGGCGGCGAGGCCGCGCCACATCGCCCAGTCGCCGCACATGTGCTTGCCCCAGGTCGGCTCGGGGGTGACGAAGTCGGGCTCATGGGCCCAGGCGACGGGGTTGATCGACGCGCGCTGGCCGAAGCTCTCGAAGATCGTCGCGGTGAGCTCGCTCGACTTGCGGAAGCCGTCGTCGAAGGTGAGGGAGACCAGGTGCATGGGGAGGCTCCGGATTTCGAAGGGCGCTGATGATGGACAACTGAAGTTGTCCATCCTTGAAGAGGGTTTATGCGCGGGTTTGCACGAGCTGGGTCTGCGTGAGCGTCTGGTACATCGCGCAGCGCGTGAGCAGCTCCGCGTGGGTGCCGCGGTCGACGATCTGCCCGTCGGCCATCACGACGATCAGGTCGGCGTCGACGACGGTGCTGAGGCGGTGGGCGATGACGAAGATCGTTCGCCCCTTGCGGAGGGCGCGGATGGCCATGTTGATCTTGGCCTCGGAGTCGGCGTCGATCTGGCTGGTCGCCTCGTCGAGGATGAGGATGGCGGGGTCGCGCAGCACGGCCCGGGCGATGCAGATGCGCTGGCGCTGCCCGCCCGAGAGGCCGGCCCCGCCTTCGCCCAGCGGGGCGTTGTAGCCCAGCGGGAGCGAGGCGATGAACTCGTCGGCGAAGGCGGCCTTGGCGGCGGAGACGATGCGCTCCATCGGCTCGTGCCGGCGGCCGTAGGCGATGTTCTGGGCGATGGTCCCCTCGAAAAGCACGTTCTGCTGGGTGACGACCGCCATCTGCCCGCGCAGGCTGCGCAGGCTGACGCTCGCGGCGTCGACGCCGTCGATGACGACCTTGCCCGACTCGGGCAGGAGCAGGCGCGGGAGCATGGAGAGCAGCGTGGTCTTGCCCGAGCCGTTGGAGCCGACGATGGCGACGGTCTGCCCGTGGGTGACGCTGAGGGTGACGCCGGCGACGGCGGGACGTGCGGCGCTCGGGTAGCGGTAGGTGACGTCGTCGAAGAGGATCGACTGGTGGTGGCGGGGGAGCTTGGGGGCGCCGCGCGGGGCGTCGACCCCGACGGGCTCGACGGGCAGGGCGACGGTCTCGAGGACGCGCGTGGCGGCGGCGGAGGCCTCGGAGAGCTGGTTGTGCAGGGCGGTGAGGGGCTTCAAGCTGTTGCCCGCGGCGCCGAGCATGACCAGGACGGTGAAGTATTTCTCGGGCTCGACGGCCTTGCCCTCGCCGTGGCCGAAGATGAACCACGCGGCGATGCTGGCGGCGCCCATGACCGCGAGTAGGGCGACGGTGTCGATCACCGGGGAGGAGAGGGCCCGCGCCTGGCGCATGCGCATCTCCTGGGCGAAGAGGTCGCGGTTGACGCGCCCGAAGCGGCGGCGCTCGTAGCCCTCGGCGTTGTGGACCTTCACCACCGAGAGCCCGCCCAGGGCCTCGTTGAGCGCGCCGACGATGCGCCCGCGCTGCTGCATCGCCTTCTTGGCGGCCCGGCGGATGCGTTTGCCGAATTTCCGCAGCACCGTCGCGATCAGCGGCGCGGCGACCAGGGCCAGCATCGTGAGTTTCCAGTCGAGCCAGATCGCGGCCCCCAGAGCGGCGGCGCCCTTGGTCAGCTCCGCGGTGGTCTTGCCCAGGATCGAGCGGTAGCCGACCTCGAGCAGGCCGGTGTCGTTGACGATGCGGGAGATGTGGTCGGCGTTGCCGCGCTCGAGCACCTGGCCCATCGGGGCGTGGATGAGGCGGCGGAACATGCGCCCGCGCCAGACCAGGGCGGCCCGCTGCGAGACGGTGAGCGTGATGAACTCGTGGATGTAGCGCCCGACGCTGCCGACGATGGTCAGCGCGGCGATGACGGCCATGATGGTGACGAAGCCGCGGAAGGGGTCTTCGGGCAGGTGGGCGACGACCCAGAGGCCGGCGTCGTGGACGAGGGCGGGCACGCGCGGGCCGGTGAGGTGCTTGTCGACCAGGTCGGCGACCATGTCGTGGAGCGACTTGCGGTCGGCCAGGAGGAGCTTGAAGACGTAGATGAGCATCCCCAGCCCCGCGCCGAAGCAGCCGGCGGAGATCAGCGCGCCGACGCCCGCGACGGCGAGCTGCGCCCGGTAGCGGAGCAGGACCTTTGCGCTTTGCCAGAAGGGGTCGTTCTTCATCGGGATCTACTTCGTCCTCAACTCTTCGAGGCGCTCGAAGTAATCCGGGAAGGTCTTGTCGACGCAGTGGGGGTCGTTGATGACCACGCCCGGGGCCCGCAGGCCGGCGACGGCGAAGCTCATGGCCATGCGGTGGTCGTTGTAGGTGTCGATGGCCGCGGGGCGGATGCCGGCCGCGCCGTTCGCGGGTGGTTCGATGTGCAGGTCGTCGCCTTCGATCTCGACCGTCGCGCCGAGCTTGGTCAGCTCCGTATGCAGGGCGGCGAGGCGGTAGGTCTCCTTCACGCGCAGGTTGCCGATGTTGCGGATGCTCGTGGGCCCCTTGGCGAAGAGGGCGACGACGGCGAGGGTCTGGGCCATGTCGGGCATCGCGTTCAAGTCGATGTCGATGCCGCGGAGTGACTGGCCCGCGGGGGGGGCGATGACGGTGATGAAGTCGTCGCCGAAGAGGAGGCCGGCGCCCATGGTGTGGAGCACGTCGGCGAAGCCCACGTCGCCTTGCAGGCTCCGCCGGCCGAGGCCCTCAATGGTGCATTTGCTTCCGGGCACGACGGCGGCGGCGGCGAGGAAGTAGGAGGCGTTGGAGGCGTCGGGCTCGATGGCGTAGTCCTGCCCGACGTAGCCGCCGGGCTTGACGACGATGCGTGTGAAGGCGTCGTCGACCTCGAACTTCGCGCCGAAACGCTGCATGAGGGCGAGCGTCATCTCGACGTAGGGTCGGCTGATCACCGGGGCGTCGAAGGTCATCGTCATGCCGCGGGCGAGGCAGGGGGCGATCTGCAGCAGGGCGCTGATGTACTGACTTGAGAGTGTGGGGGGCATGGCGACCGAGCCGCCCGACATGGAGCCGGCGGACCCGCGGATCGAGAGCGGGGGGAAGCCGGGCTCGCCGGCGTAGTCGATCGATGCGCCGAGGCCGCGGAGCGGGTCGACGAGCTGGCCGATGGGGCGCTGGCGCATGCGGGCGACGCCGTCGAGCGTGAATCGTCCCGAGCTCAGGCAGAGGGCGGCGGCGAGGAAGCGGTAGGAGGTGCCGGCGTTGCCGACGGAGAGTTCGCGCGATTCGTCGAGGGCGAAGAGCTTGCCGTCGCGGCCGTCGAGGGAGGCGGTGGCGGAGGAGCCGCCGAGCGCGTCCTCAATGAGGTCGACGGCGTAGCCGAGGGATTGCAGGGCGCCGAGCATCTGGCGCGAGTCGTCGGCGAGGAGCGCGCCGCGGAGCGTGGAGCGCCCGCGGGCGAGGGCGGCGAGCAGGAGGGCGCGGTTCGTCAGGCTCTTGGAGCCGGGCGGACGCACCTTGGCCTGGAAGGGTCCGATGGGTTGGATGGCGAGCGTCTTCATCGTGGTGACGGAAACCGCGCGGAAGGGTGGACGACTTGGGTCGGCTACGCCGGCGCCGAGTTGATGCGTCAGTTCGCCTTGCGGAAGACGGCGACGACGTTCTCGACGGGCACGACGAAGAGGCGGTTGTCGCCCTCGAAGTCGACGGGGATCGCCTCCTTGGGGTTGAAGAGCACGCGGTCATACTGCTCGATGGGGTAGTTGGTGTCGGAGGCGACCTCGGCGGAGACGGCGACGACGCGCCCGGTGATCGTGGGGATCTCGATCTTGTCGGGGAGGTGGATGCCGCTCTTGGTCTGCTTCTTGTCCTCGTCCTTGCGGATCAGGACGCGCTTGCCGATGGGCTCGACGGTCTCGAAGGAGGAGGCCTTGCGTTTGCTGGTGTCTTCGCTCATCGGGGCATTGTAGGAGAAGAGCGCGGGGTGCGCCAAAGAGGCGGGCGGGGCCGCGGAGGGGCGGCGTTTCGACCGAGGCGATTCGAGATTATCGTAGGGCCTCCATCCGCTCCGCACCCGCTCGTAACAGGAGGTCCCATCCATGGCCGCGACCGCTTGCCGTCTTCCTCGCCGCGTGGCGATACTCGTTTCGCTGGCCTGCGCCGGCTGGATGTGGCTGGGCGTCGCCGCACCGTCCCGCGCCGCCGACGCGCCGGCCCCCGAGGCCAAAACGGCCGAGAAGAAGGCCGAGAGGAAGGCCCCGCACGTCATCGCCTGCCGCACGCCCTGGCTGCA
>JAPLMQ010000286.1 GCA_026386955.1 Planctomycetota bacterium | reverse complement strand
ACGCTGCGCGCAAGGGGCCGCCCGGGCCGGCGTCGACAAGCCCGCCGCACGCCCCGCGTCGCCGGCCACAACGGGCTGGACGCGGCTGTGCAAGGAATACCGGACAGTAGTGGTTGAGCCGTACCCGGCGAAGCCCACCGGCGCGGGGTGTGTGGCCGTGCGTCTCTGGGTTAGCCGGACGCGCAAGCGACGGCTTGCACCGTCCGGCGTTCTGGAGACGTCGTGTTTGCCGTGCGCCCAACGCCGTCGCTTGCGCGTCCGGCTAACCCCGATGGTGGGCTTCGCGGAGTACCGCTCAACCCACCCTACAAGAGGTCGCTCGCACATCACGCAAGGCGCGCGAGGTCGGCCTCCGCTTCGCGGACCAAACGGATGACCTCGCGGGCCGACTCCGGCGAGGTCAGCGCGGGCCTGCCGGTCTCGATCAAATCCGCGAAGGCCTCGAATTGACCGCGGAATTCGAAGAGTGAGGCGTCCTCGTAAAGCAGTTCCTCCGGCGCGCCCTCGCGGCGGAGGACGAGTCGGGCGTCCCAAAGGCATTCGTGCCACGTGGGCACGGGGCCGCGCGGGTGATAGGTGAGTTCCATCGAGCCGGTGGAGCCGAAGACGGTGAAGCGCTGCCACGCCTGCGCGCCGCGGGCGCACCAGGATTCGCGGAAGGTGGCGGTGAGGCCGTTCTCGAAGCGGGCGATGGCGAGGGCGTTGTCCTCGCCCTCCATGGGGAGGCGGTAGTGGCCGGTCTCGACGCGAAGGCGGCGCATCGGGCCGTGATACCAGAGTCCCAGGTCGATGAGGTGGCCGCAGGAGGAGAAGAAGCAGCCGCCGCCAAGGGTGGCCTTCTTGAGCAGCCAACCGCCGGCGTAGCCCTCCTGGTTGCCGAGCTGGGTGTAGTCGGCGAAGAGGGGCGTGCCGATGCGGCCGGAGTCGAGCGACTCCTTAAACAATCGGTGGGCGGGGCGATGGCGGTTGACGTAGCCGACCATGATCGGGCTGCGGTGCTTGTCGCGGGCGGCCAGCATGCGGTCGCAGTCGTCGAGCGAGAGGCCGAGGGGTTTTTCGACGAGGACGGGCCGGCCGCGCGGGGCGAGGTCGAGGTAGTTCGACATGTGCAGGTGATGCGGCGTGGCGACGACGTAGGCATCGGCCTGCGGGGCGTTGATGTGTGAGGCGAGCGGTTGCCCGCCGTATTTCGCGCAGAAGGCGGCGGCCTTGGCGGGGTCCTCGTCGGCGGCCCAGGCCCAGGCGAGGCGGTCGGGCATGGCGGCGACGGCCCGGCCGTAGAAGGCGGAGACCCATCCGCAACCGATGAGGCCGAGGCGATGGGGCATGGGGGGTGGGGTCCGGAGGAGTGGGATCTGGGTGCCACACGCCATCGTACCCGTGGCGTGTGCCAGTCAACGGAGCGGTGTGACTCGCGCCGGTGGTAGAGTAGAGCCTCGTGCAACCGGGTGGACAAAAGACAGAACCATTTCTTTGAAGTAACCCGCCACAGATTGAGCGATCACAGGGATTGCGCAGGATGCCCACCACCCGTCGATCCCAAATCGAGCGCATGGCCGCGGCGGCTGACAAGGCCATCAAGCTCTGCGCCGAATCGACCCTCCCGCAAGTCAAGGCGGATGAAAGGCGGGCGAAGCTGCTCGTCATGCTTGTCGGCATCGTGGCCCGGTCTGCCAAGGAGCTTGCGAACAAGGGCGAAGCGCCTTGTTCTGAAAGGCCGTGGGAGCACATTGCGCTGTGGACTTCTGATCACTATTACGCCTGGGACTACATCCTGAAGTGGAAACCGCCCAAAGGCGATGAGCGAAGCCTGGCGCACCTGAAAATGCTCCGGGCTGTCCATTTGGAATTTGCGTGGGATTGCGTCAAAAGTGATTGCCCGGATCTGCTCAGGAGTCTTCGAGAAGAACTGACGGAGCAGGTGCCGTGACGCGAGGCCGACCCCACCGAACCCGACGGGGTACCGTCGGGATCAGTGGGCTTGTTGGGGTTGTTCGATGGATCGTGCCGAATGCGCGTCGCATCGGGTGAATGGAGGCAACCGCGAGCGAGCCAACTTCCGTCGCTTGCGCGTCCGGCTAACAAGACGGGGGCAAAGACACATGCCACGAGTACGGTGGCATGTGGCACCCGGAAAGACCGCGCACGTCACAGGGGGATCTTCTTTCCATCGATGCGGAGGCTGACGCCGTCGCCCAGGGCGTGGGCGACGACTCGGCCCGTGGCGCGGGACTTGCGGACGACGCACCACTGGCCCACGGCGCGGACGTCGCCGGCTTCGAGGAGGTTGTGCTCGTGGGCCCAGATGACGGTGTCCTCGAATTTCTCCCAGGTGATGCGCATGGCGAGCGAGGCGGGGAGCGACGGAATTCGCTCGAATTGGGCGGGTTTTTGGCCCTTTCGGCGCGGGAGCAGGGCGGCCATGATCCGGCCGTTGTAGCCGGCGACCTTCGCGACCAGACGCGGGCGGACGAAGACGATGCCCTCGAGCATGGCCGAGGGACGGACGTACTGCGCCGCCCGCTCGCGCGGGTTCTTGATGTAGTTGTGGGAACTGGTCGTCGGCTCGTCCTGGGCCATCTCCAGCGTGTGCGGCTTGGGGAACTCGTTGGCCGCGGGCAGCGCGAAGTGCACGTCGAGATGGTTGCCCTTCCGCCAGCCGGTGACCGTCGCGCTCCTCTCCCGCAGCGCGATCGTGTTCTCGGGCGAGGTGTTCAGCGTCCACCAGAATTCGCGGAAATCGTTGGCTTTGTTGATGTCGTCGATCGTCACCACATACGCGGGCGGACTGCCGGCGGCCGGAGCCACCGCGCCCGACGAGGAGACTTTCCCATGAGGCTTGATGAAGAGCAGCGAGCGGCGGGCCCAGAAGCAATCGTGCTGGAGCGAACTGTCGGCGGCGGCCCAATCGACCAAGGGGGCGGGCTCATAGCGCGTGAGCTGGCCGTGCGTGTATTCGAGCGTGCCCCAATTCCCGTTGGTCGATCGGCCGGACTTGCCGTCGACGAGCGTGAGGCTGTGCTCGGATTGCTCGGTGCCGTAGCGGTTGAGGTCGATGCCGAAGAAGTCGCCCATGGCGGTGAGGCTGAAGTGGCCGCTGCTCATGTGGTGGTGGCCCTGGGCGGCGGGGCTGCGCTGCCCGCCGTCGAAGATCACCAGCGTGCCGTCGTCGTGCCAGCGGTCGCGGAAGCTGACGAGCCCGCGGCCGCGGTCGCGGAAGGCGACGGGCACGCCGGCCTTCGCGGGATGAACGGGTTTGCCGATGCAGTCGAGGGCGGTGAGCGTGTCGGCCGTCGCGGGGACCTGGAAGCCCTTGGCGAGCGTGGTCTCCTGGGCGATCTGGCCCGGCGCGAACTCGGGCTTGAGGCTGCGGTTGTCGTTGTTGATCGCGCCGAGCATCCAGAGCAGCGAGGGGTCGCGGTTGATTTTGGCGAGGCGCGGGAAGAGGCATTCGCGATGGTCGCAGCTCGCCCAGGGGAAGTCGCCGGTGGCGGCGAGCTGCCCGCCCCAGGGCTGGACGAAGTGCATGATCGCCCGGCCGGCGAGGCGGAGGCGCGGGCACTCGTTGAAGGCGTCCCACAGCCCGGCCCGCGAGACGGCGTGGCAGCTCTTGGTGAGGGAGGAGACGACGCTCGTGCCGTAGCCGACGTCCTCCTCGGGGTAGCCGTCGATGTTGAAGGCGGTGTGCATCGAGGCGCGGAGCATGGAGATGAGGCGGGCGAGGAGCGGCTCGACGACGGCGGGGTCGGCGCCCTCGTCGCCGCGGACGGCGAGGACCAGATGCAGGGCCATGAACATGTGGACGAGCACGCCGTTGAGCCCCGCGGAGCCGTAGTGGGAGATCTCGTAGGGGGCGATGAGCTGCTGGGCCTGGGCGATGTTGGCCTTGGCGTAGGCGAGGCGGAGTTCGGGGGCGAGGCGGTCGGCGATGAGGTCGTAGGCGTAGGCGTGGTAGCCGAAGAAGCCGTGCTTGCGGTTGCGCAGCCCGGCGGCGAGCAGGCGGCGGATGGCCTCCATGGTGCGTTTGTCGTCGGCCGGCGCGGTGCCCAGAGCGACGGTCATCGCCATGTCGTGGATCGAATTGCCCACGTTGTTGACGAAGTCGCCCCAGGAGCCGTCGGGGGTCAGGGCGCGGTCGAGGTCGGCGTCGGTGGCGCAGGAGAGCGTCTTGTCGACGATGGGGGCGATGTTGCGGCGGATGTGGGCGAGGATCTTCTTGCCGTGGCCACGAAGGACGTCCTTGCGCAGCTTGGCGAGGTCGGGCGGGCTGACGAGGATGCGCGGGTGCTGCCCGCGGCGGTAGAGGTCGGCGGCGCAGGCGAAGGCGTGGGGCATGATGGCGGGTCCCGGGCGGATGGGGTGTGAGGAGTCAGCATGACGGCAGCGTGTGCGGCGTCAAATGGGGGAGGGCGAATTCGAGGCAAAGCTAAGATGATCGCCATGAAACGTCGCGGGTGGTGGCTCTATCCCGTCTGCATCCTGGCCTTGGGCTTCGCGGCCAATCACGTGCGAACGCACGGCCTGCATGCGACCTTCAGTTCCGTGGTGAATCCCCTCGTGTCGCTGGGACTGGGGACCAACATCATGTTTGGGTCTTTGGGCGTCGCGATTTTCATCGTCTTGGGCATTGAGGCGGTCAGCACGCGTCTCGGCCCGCGGGCTGTTGCGACGATGATGTGGCTCTTCATGGCCGCCTGCTTTGTCGCGTGCGTAGGCATGGCCACGGCAGTGATCGCCTATTGCCTTCCCATGAACGAATGGATCGTGCTCGCGATCGCCCTCCCCATCGGGGCGGTGCTGTTTGTGTTCTTCGTATTGACCGCCGGTTGAAGGCATGGAATTGATGAGTGCCGCCATCTCTTCCCGGAAGAGAAGAGGGGCCGGAGCGTTTTCCCCCGCGCCCGTGCCGGGTTAATCTCATCGTGATCTCCGACGCTCGCGTCCGCGCGGCGTCGGCGTCATCGGTCTAGCCGCCTTCTCTTCGAGAGGATCCCCATGCGTCAACTCCTTTTCCTTCTGCTCGCGTTGATCGCCACCTCGGCCGCCTGCGCCCCCGCCCGCGCGGTGACGCTGGTCAAGGACGGCCAGCCCGTCGCGACGATCGTCATCGCCAAGGCGGCGATGGAGTCGAAGCCCTACCTCTCCGTGGGCGGCGACTCGCCCGCGGGCAAGGCCCATTACGCCGCGAACGAGCTGCAGAAGTTTGTCGAGCTGATGAGCGGAGCGAAGCTGCCGATCCTGGCCGACGACGCCCTGCCCGCCGACGACAAGGGGACGCACGTCTTCGTTGGGGCCAGTGCCCACACGGCGGCGATGAAGATCGAGATCCCCGACGGGCTGACCGCGATGCGCGTCGAGGAGGGGTACATCATCCGCGCCAAGGGGAACGCGCTGGTCCTCGCGGGCAACGACCAGGGGCCCTACAACGGCACCAACTTCGCGGTGGCGGAGTTCCTCAACCGCCAAGGCGTGCGCTGGTTCATGCCCAGCGACTTTGGGCAGGTGGTGCCGAAGAAAGCGACGGTCGAGATCGACCCGATCGAGTTCCGCGATAAGCCCTCGTTCATGGTGCGATCGTGGAACGGGAACCTGGCGCCGGAGCTGCGGGCCGACGACGCCGCGTGGCGCATCCGCAACAAGCTCACGCTCGACTTCAACAACATCCTGGCGATCCCCGGCGACGGCTACCTCTCGCAGTACATGCCCGACAAGGAGGTCCTTAAGGAGCATCCCGAGTACCTCGCCCGCAAGATGGACGGCTCGATCGACAACGCGATGGTCAACCTCACCAACCCGCAGGTGCCGATCCTCGTCGCGGAGAAGGTGAAGGCCCGGATCAAGCTCGAGCGCGTGAAGAATCCGAACTTCAACTCGCTGGGCTTCGCCCCCTACGACGGGCTGCCGGTCGACCTCTCGCCCGAGACGGTGAAGCGCAGCCTCGGCCTGCCCGACCTGGTGGGGCGCGAGGGCGTGCCCAACGAGGTCTCCGTCAGCGAAGAGTGGTTCGGCTTCATGAACAAGGTCTGCGAGGAGGTCGTCAAGGAATACCCCGACTTCATCGTCACCACCAACGGGTACACGAACCGCACCACGCCGCCCGAGGGGCTCAAGCTGCACCCGAACATGGGCGTGATGTTCGCGGCGATCTGGGCCGACCTGCTGCACTCGTATGACGACCCCAAGAGCTGGCAGCAGCAGGTGCAGGGGCAGATGCTGCAGCGCTGGGGGGCGATCTGCCCGCGGGTCTTCGTCTACAACTACAACTTCCCGATGCTGGTCAACGCGCTGACGCCGATGCCGCTGACCCGCAAGATCGCGCGGAACACGCCGCTGCTCAAGAAGTGGGGCATCGTCGGCTTCGAGGACGAGCAGACCTTCACGTGGATGGCCCACGGGATCACCTCGTTCTACCTCCGCTCGAAGCTGTACTGGAACGCGAACGCCGATTCGAAGGCGATCCTCGACGACTACTACGCGACGTGGTACGGCCCCGCGGGCAAGTCGTCGCAGGCCTATTGGGAGTCGCTCGAGGACGCGCTGGAGAAGACGCCGCTGCTGGGGCATGAGGACCGCGTGCTGCCCTACGTCTACACCGACGCGCTGCTCGCGGCGATGGAAGGGCACGAGGCCGAGGCGGAGAAGCTGGCGACGCAGGAGCCGTACAAGACTCGGGTGCGGATCGACCGGCTGATCCTCGACCACCTCAAGGGCTACGTGGCGATGAACCGGGCGGAGTTCGTGGGCGACTATCCCGAGGCGATCAAGCAGGCCGACCGGATGTTCGCCGCCCGCGCGGAGATCAACAAGATCAGCGCGTTCCTCTACTTCCCCGAGAGCAAGGACCCGCACCTGGTCTACTTCGCGGGCTCGCACTACTGGAACCTCACGCACCGCAAGGAGCACTACCAGAAGGTGCTCGACATGACGACGGGCAAGACGGGGACGCTGATCGCCAAGGCGCCGCGCGAAGTGAAGTTCAGCCTCGACGAGGCCGACCTGGGGCGGTACGCGCGGTGGCAGGACCCGGGCTTCGACCGCGCGAAGTGGCGGACGATCGACACCGCGACGCCGTTCTATCTGCAGGGATTGCCCAACGAGCGCCCCATGCTCGACGGACAGGGGCTGCCCTACGTCGGCGTCGTGTGGTACGTCTTCGAGCTCGACGTGCCCAAGTCGAGCGTGGGCAAGCCGGCCAAGGTCTACGCGCCGATCGTCGCGACCGAGGCGTGGGTCTGGACCAACGGCGAGTTCAGCGGCCACCGCCCGTACCAGGAGGCCTACATCCGCCCCGCGGAGGTGCACTTCGACGTGACCAGCCAGTTGAAGCCGGGGAAGAACGTGGTCGCGGTGCGGGTGAGCACCAGCCAGAGCCGGGTGCAGGTGGCGGAGGGTTTCCAGGGGCCGCTGTTCCTCTATTCGCCGAAGCCTGAGGCGCCGGCGGAACCGAAGAAGTGACGTCGCCTCGTTCCGTCGCTCCCGTTTGATTCCTCAATTGTCTCAATCCGGAATCTCCCCATGACCCTCTCCGCCCAACTCACCTCCTCGCTCCAGCGACACTTCCCCCTGAGCCGGCTCGGGCCCGCGCGGGCGCTTCGTCTCCACGTCGCCCGCGGCGAGAAGGCCTCGCTCCAGGCCGCGTTCGCCCACCCCGGGCCCGACCCGATCGAGGTCGCCGCCAGCGCGAAGGCGACCGGCGGCATCCGCGCCACCGTCCGCCGCGTCGGCGTCGTGCCCGTCCCGCACTTCAACA
Source organism: Planctomycetota bacterium (assembly GCA_026386955.1). GTDB lineage: Bacteria > Planctomycetota > Phycisphaerae > Phycisphaerales > Phycisphaeraceae > JAPLMQ01. Next base: position 4,519 of record JAPLMQ010000286.1, on the reverse strand, counting down.
CCCACACCCCCGTCGACGAGCGCGACGGGGTGGGCTTCCTCCCCGGCTACGCCCCCGACCCGCTCTTCCCCGAGACCGCCGCGCGCTTCGCCCCCGAGCAGACGCACGCCTTCTGGATCACCCTCGACGTCCCGCCCGACGCCAAGCCGGGCCCGCAGACCGTCACCGTCGAGCTCAAGCCCAGCAAGGGCTCTCCGGTGAAGCTCGAGGCGACGTTGCTCGTCTCCAAGGTCGTGCTCAAGCGGCGGCAGAACTTCGACATGGTCCACTGGTTCTACGCCGACGCCCTTTGCGATTGGTACAAGGTCTCGCCGTGGGAGGAGGCCTTCTGGCCGATCGTCGAGAAGTACATGCGCAACTACGCCGGGCACGGGCTCAACGGCATCTACGTCCCGGTCTTCACGCCCCCGCTCGACGGCGTGAAGCGCCCGACGCAACTCCTCGGCGTCAAACGCACCGGCAAGGACAAGTACGCCTTCGACTGGACCAACGTGAAGCGCTGGATCACCACCGCCAAGGCCGCGGGGCTCGACCGCTGGGAGTGGACGCATCTCTTCACGCAGTGGGGCGTGCGCAGCGGCATCCGCATCTACGAGAAGCGCTACGGCGAGGACGCTCTGCTCTGGCCGCCCGAGACCGGCGCCACGTCCGACACCTACCGCAAGTTCCTCTCGCAGTTCCTCCCGCAATTCCACCGCTTCCTCTCCGCGGAGAAGCTGCTGGGGCAGTCCTACTTCCACGTCTCCGACGAGCCGCACGGCGACGAGCACCTCGCCAACTACCGGGCCGCCCGCGGGCTGCTCAAGGAGCTCGCGCCGTGGATGAAGGTGATGGACGCGCTCTCCGACATCCGCTACGGCAAGGAGGGGCTGACCGACCTGCCGATCCCGTCGATCTCCACCACGCTGGAGTACGTCGAGGCGGGCATCCCCTGCTGGACATATTACTGCTGCGGCCCGCGCGGGCGCTTCCTCAACCGCCTCATCGACACGCCGCTCGCCAAGATCCGCATGAACGGCTGGCTCTTCCACCGCTGGCCCGTCACCGGCTTCCTCCACTGGGGCTACAACTACTGGTACAAGAGCCAGACCCGCCAACTCATCGACCCCTTCGTCGTCACCGACGGGCAGGCTTGGCCGGGCTGGGCCCACGGCGACCCGTTCGTGGTCTACCCCGGGACCGCCGAGCAGGGCCCGATCGACTCGATCCGCTGGGAGATCTTCGCGGAGTCGATGCAGGACTACGCGCTGCTGCAGACTCTGGGCGTCGAGCGCAACGACAAGCGGCTGGCTTCGCTCAAGAGCTTCGAGGATTTCCCGAAGAGCGCGGCGTGGATCCAGGAGACGCGGGCGAAGTTGTTGGCGAAGGGGTGAGCGCGGAGGAATTGTTAGCCGGACGCGCAAGCGACGGCTTGCATCGTCCGGTGTTCTGAAGGCGTCGTGTTTGCCGTGCGTCCAAAGCCGTCGCTTGCGCGTCCGGCTAACAATGCAGGCCGCTGCGCGGCCGCCCTTACGACGTGTACGAATCCATGCTCACGCCCGGGCGGAGCTCCGCGCCCAGGAGCTGCTTGCGCATCGGCGAGGCGGAGTCGATCAGGCGCTGGCACTTGTTGCCGGTGTAGTAGACCGCCTGCTTGATCCACCAGGGGGTGAAGACGAAGAACATCGCCGGGCGGGGCGGGCGGGTGGGCAGGTGCAGGCCGGCGCGGTGCATGGTGCTGGCGGCGAAGGCCAAGGCGCTGCCGGGCTTGGCGAGGAAGTCGATCTTGTTGGGGTAGAACTCCTCGCCCTTGTAGATGTCGAACTGGCTCTCGGGGACGACGCCGGTGGGCCCGCCGTCGATGGGGACCTCGTGGGCGTAGATGCAGACCTTGAGGAACATGTTGGGGCAGTGGCGCCCGATGCTCATTTTGTCGCGGTGCCAGCCCATGGCCTTGCCAGTGGGCTTGGAGACGAGCACCTCGTTGGCGTACATCGAGACGTCGTGCCCGATGACCTCGAAGAGGCCTGCGAGGAGCTTCTCGTTGTCGAGGATCTCGGCGAAGGCGTCGTCGAACTCGATGATGTTGGGGAAGTAGGTCTGGTGGGCGTGGTCGTACTCGGGCTTGCCCTCCTTCACGAGGCGGGCGAGGGCGTCCTGGATCCGCGCGAGGTGGTCGGCGGAGAAGAGGTTCTCCTCGGTGTAGTAGCCGTAGCGGTTGAGGTGCTCGAGGCGCGTGAGCGGGTTTTGGCCGAGGTTGGGCATGGGAGTTTCGTCTGGATGGAGGGTGAAGGGGATCGCCCGCGGGTGCGGCGTGCGAGGGTGGATGATATCGGATAACGGGTGGGCGGGAGGGGGCTTGCCCTTCTCCCTTTCCGGGGGCGGGAGAAGGTGGCACGGATGTGCACATCCGTGGCGGATGAGGGCGTGAATCGACAGCAAGGCCAAGAAGACGCTTGCGTCCGCTGTGTTGGCCGAGAGCTTCCGGTTGCCCACGCCCTCACACGGCGGGAGTACCCGCCACCCTCTCCCGGAGGGAGAGGGGCAGGCGGGCACAGCAGCGAGTTCGTGCGGTAGAGTGGAGGGATCTTCCAGGAGGCTCTCCGATGGATCTCGCCGAACTGGGTCGCCGTTACCACGAGGACGGGTTTGCGGTCGCGCGGGGCGTCTTCTCGCTGGCGGAGATCGCCGCGGTGATCGCCGAGCTCGATTCGTACATCGCCGAGCACGCCGCGACGCTGCCCCCGGCCGACATCCACTTCGAGGCCGGGCCGGGCAAGGCGATCAAGAGCATGTTCCGGCTGCACGAGCGTCGGCCGTTCTTCGACCGGCTGCAGAACGACCCGCGGATCATGGCCATGATGCGGGCGATCTTCCCCGGGGGCGACGTGGTCGCCGACGGCGTGATCTATTTCGGGAAGCCCGCGCGGGAGGGATCGGTCACGCCCGTGCACCAGGACAACGCGTTCCAGTGCTGGAAACCGCCGCTGGAGCTCACCGCGACGATCGCGCTCGACGAGTCGACGCCGGAGAACGGGGCGCTGACCATCGCCCGCGGGTCGCACCGGCTGGGGCTGCTCCCGCACAAGCTCTCGGGCGTCGCGGGGTTCAGCCGGTGCTTGGTGGAGCCGATCGACCCCGGGAAGTTCCCCGACGTCATGACCTGCCTCAAGCCGGGCGACATGGTCTTCCACTCGGTCGACGCCGTGCACGGGAGCAACGCGAACCGGACCGACCGCCCGCGGCGGCAGATGGGGGTGAGTTACCATTCGACGCTGGCGGCCCGTGACGAGGCCGAGCGCGAGCGGTACCTCCAGTCACTCAAGACGATCTATCCGGGGAGCAAGGCGAGCTGAGGGGGGACAGCGGGTCGGCGGAAAGAAGATGGCCAGGATGAAGACACTTGAAGTCCCTGAACAACTGAATCAAGCCCACTGATCCCGATGGTACGCCGTCGGGTTCGGTGGGGTTGGGCTTCCGCCCCCCCCCGGAGACCCCACGGAACGCGACGGCGTACCGTCGCGATCCGTGGGCTTGGGGCGCAGGGCTGTTCAGAGGGGCCACACGCCACGAGTACGGTGGCATGTGGCACCCGATGGCGGCGCGATGTGCTCAGCGATCGTCGCGAGTCTCGGGCGATTGGTCGATCATCCGGCGGAAATAGCGGATCGCGTTGAGCTCCAGCCGGGCGCTCTGCAGGGCCGCGCCGAGGCGGGCGTGGTCGTTGATCGGCAAGGCGGCGGCTTGGGTGAGCGCGGCGCCGAGGGCCACGAGCCGTTCGTCGCGCTCCCGCCGGGCCCACGCGGCCAGCTCCGCCAAGGCCGGTTGATCTCCGCTGGCCTCGGCCTCCTCCATTTTTTCGCGGGCCTCCATCATCTCCATCAGCAGGTTCGGCGGGAGGGCCTTGGCGTCGGCGGGTGCGGCCGGCGCGCCCGCGCCCTTGGCCTGCGCGGCCAGCAGGTCGAGCAGCGCCTCCGCCCGCGACTGCGGGTCGAGCAGGGCGCGGTGGGCCTCGTTGATCGCGGCTGAGCGGTCGGCGGCGTCGGCCTGGTCGAGCGGGTCGGTGAAGCGGTCCGGGTGATTGGCGGACGAGGCCTGGATGAACCGGCGCTGCAGCTCGGCCAGGTCGAGGTCGAACCGGCGCGGGAGGCCCAGCAGGGCGAAGGGGTCGCTCGTGCTCATGCGGCTCTTATACCGGGCGGCTGCGGAGGCTGCGCCCGCACGGCCCGTTCTCCGGCAATCCCGCGTCGCTTGGTGCAAGAGAGGGCGGAATGAAAGGCGCAAAAGGGGCGCAAAAAAACCGGCCGCCCCGTGGGGGGGCGGCCGGCATGCATTCTCGGAAGGATTCGAAGGGCCTAAGCCCGAAGAATTAGTTGGCGGGAACCATGAACGCACCAGCGCCGGTGTTGACGCTGTTGTCCGTGGTGCCGGCGGTGACGCTGTTGGTGGCGAAGAGGTTGTCGTTGGTCTGCTTGACGGCGTTGTAGATGGTGGTGGTGGTGAGGCGGTTGCTCAGCTCGAAGCCGACGTGGTTGTCGCC
>JAPLMQ010000001.1 GCA_026386955.1 Planctomycetota bacterium | reverse complement strand
GGGTGTAGGCGGCGATGCGGTGGCAAAGGGCCGGCTCGCACTCGGGGTCGATGGTCGAGGCCCGCGAGAACATGTCGATCGCGCGGGTTGCATGGCTCCCGTGCATCAGGGCGAGGCCCATGTGGAGCATCGTCTCGACGTCGTCGCCGCGCAGGCGGAGGACCTGCTCGTAGCTGGCGGCGGCCTCGTCGAAGCGGTGGAGCGCCTCGAGGGCCAGGCCCATGCCGAAATGCCAATCGCTCTGGTCGGGGTCGAAGGCCAGGGCCAAGCGGAGCTCCGCGAGGGCCTTGTCCCACTGGCCGGATTCATAGAACTGGTGTGCGCGCTCGGCGTGGAACTCGGCTTGGAACCACTCGTTCATGACGGGGCCCTGATGAGGGGCGAACGGGATCGCGTCGCACGTCCGAAAAGAATATCGGCCAACACGCTCCACACACGATAGTGTTTCCGTGGTGGGGCAGGGTTATTATACGGTTGTTCGTCCCGCGCCGCGGCCCCGAAGGGCGGCGAAGACGATGGGAAAGAGAAGAAAGACCAGCCTTGACCGGGAACGACCATCGACGATTGCCGCCCTCTCCGGGCGGCGGTGGGGGTAGCCGCGCGGCGTGGCCGTCGCGCGCGCCCGGCTCGATGCGTTTCCCGCTCGGTCGTTTGGCCCTCGCGTCTGCCCTCGGGGCTGGCCTCTGGGCCGGCACATTCGCGGCCCTTCCTTCGGCCGTCTTCGCCGCCGGGCCCGCCACCACGACCGCCCCCGCCTCCGACGCCGACATCCAGACGCTCCTGATCGCCACGCGCGACCTCCGCCTCGACCCGCTCGCCCGCTGCGACGCGGCCCTGCGCATCCTGGAGTCGAACGACCCCAACCTCGTCGCGATCCTGCAATCGGAACTCCAGCCCGCGGGCAACGTCGCCACCCAGCGGGCGATCGCCCAGGCCCTCGTCGCCCGGGCCGAGGAGCCCCTCCCCGAACTCACGGCCACGCTCTTCATCCTTCTCGACCGCCCCGACGAGGCGCTGCAGGAAGACCTCGCCGCGGCGCTGGGGCGATACCGCGACCATCGCCTCGCCCGCCGGCTGATCGACGTCGTGCTCGACAACGCCGCCCCGGTCGCGCGGCGGCGCGGGGCAGCCCTGACCATCGGCCATTTCCCCTCGCAAAACGCCGCCCGCGTGTTGATGCAACTCACCCAGCCGCCGTCTTCGCCCGCTGTGGTCTCCGCCGCCTATTCCGGGTTGGCCCAGCTCACCGGGCTGGTCGACCTCTGGCGCGACCCGGCCCGTTGGCAGAAGTGGTGGGAGCAGAACCGCAGGCGGTCGGAGGAGGAGTTCCTGGAGGAGGTGTTGGCCAACCAGGCCCGGAGGGTGGGGCGTCAGGCGCTGCAACTCCAGGCGATGCAGGAGCGCGTGCTCGACGCCCAGCGGCAGCTCTACCGCGCGCTGGCGAAGGACGACCGTTCCGGGCTGCTCTCGGCCATGATGCGCGACCCGCTCGAGGCGGTCCGTCGCAGCGCGATGGCCTTGATGTTCCAGCGGCTGGTCGACAACGAGAAGCCGGGCAAGATCCTGCTCGACGCGCTGACCGACCGGCTCGACGACCCCTCGCCGGCGATCCGGCGCTCCGCGGCCATGCTGCTGCGCGACGCGGGCGACGCCGCGGGCGCCGACGCCGTGGCCAAGAAGCTCGAGGAGGCGTCGGAGCCCGACTTGGAAGTGGTGAAGGCCTATCTGCTGGTGATGGCGAGCCAGCCGCGAGCCTCGGCGGTGCCCGCAGCGGCGACGCTGCTGGCCGACGCGCGGGTGAGGCCCGAGGCGGCGGCGGCGCTGGCGAAGGCGATCGACGCGAAATTGACGGTCAACGAGGCGTCTCTCGCGGCCGCGCGGCGCGTGCTCGCGGGCGGAAGCGAGCCGCCCGAGCCCGCGGTGATCGAATTGCTCGGCCGGCTGGCGGGCGAGGCGGACTGGCGACGGATCGACGCGTGGCTGGACCATGAGCAGGAACCGGTGCGGATCGCCGCGGCGCAGGCGTGGGCGCAGTCGTCGCGGCCCTTGGAGGTGATGGCGCGTCGCGCGGCCGATCGGGCCGTGCAGCCGATCCTCATCGCAGCCGCCCAACGCCGGGGCGACGACCCGGTCACGATGCTCGCGCTGGCCCGCAACAAGCCGGCGAACGAACAACTCGGGCTCGCCTGGCAGCGGGCGCTGACGGCGATGGCGGGGCGGGTGAGCGCGGAGAGCGTCGTGGCTGCCGACCGGGTGCTGGCGCGCCAGGCCGAGCCCGCGCCGTTCCGGCTCTCGCTGCTCACCGCGGCGACCGTGCGGCTCGTCGGCGAGCCGACTCCCGCGCCCGCGGCCTCGGCTCCTTCGACGAATGCAGGCGCGAACGCCGCGACGACGACCGCCCCGGCCACCCGCCCGGCCGTGGCGCCGCTCCCCGCGGGCGTGACGCCCCAGGTTTGGGCCGACCTCATGCTCTCCTCCGCCGAACTGCACCTCGACCAA
>JAPLMQ010000011.1 GCA_026386955.1 Planctomycetota bacterium | reverse complement strand
GGCGCACAATCTCAAGCCAGGCAAGAGTTCGCGAATGCCCGATCAGTCAACACCATCACCGCCCCAGCGCCACAGCCGGCACCATCGTTGGAGCACACCTCGGCTGTGATTTGAATGCCCCCCGTCCCGTCGCTTGCGCGTCCGGCTAACAAGACGGCCCAAACCCCACCGAACCCGACGGCGTACCGTCGGGATCAGTGGGCTTGATTCGGTTTGTCCATGGATTGATGCGACGCCCGGAAAATCGTCGGCGTCATGCGAGGCGCGAAGACCGTCCCGCCGCCTTCACGCCGCCGCCTTCGGCCTCGGCGTGAAGATCCTCACGCAATTCCGCCCCGCCGCCTTCGCGGCGTAGACGCCTTGGTCGGAGGCCTTGATGAACTGCTCGACCCGGCTGAAAACCGTGCCGTCGAAGGTCGCCACGCCGATGCTCGCGGTGACCGAGAGCTTCTGCCCATCCTCCGCGTGAACGACCGCCTGCGCGATCGCCCTGCGGACCAGCTCCGCGGCCCGCGAGGCCGAGTTGCGGTCGACGCCCGGCAGCACCGCGGCGAACTCCTCGCCCCCGTAGCGCGCCACCAAACACGGCGGAGGCAGCAGCCGGCGGAGCGTCGTCGCCACCTGCACCAGCACATTGTCCCCCGACTGGTGGCCATACGTGTCGTTGAATTTCTTGAAGTGGTCGACGTCGAGGAAGAGCAGGCTCACCGGCTCGCCGTTCAAGGGGGCGAGGTCGAACTGCGCGGCGATGTAGTCGTTGAACCGCCTGCGGTTCGCGGCGCCCGTCAGCGGGTCGGTGATCGCCTGCTCGGCCAGCTTGCGGTTCTGCTGCTCGAGCTCGGCCGACTGCACCTGCTGCGCCAGGCTCAACTGCAGCAGCGTCTCGTTGGCGCGGGCGAGCACCTCCTTGGCGTTGCCCAGCGGCCCGGTCGGCAGCTCGAGCAGCCGCTGCATCTCCTTGCAGCTCTCGTGGGAGGACTCCAGCAGTTCGTTCGCCTTCTCCGCGGAGATGCCCAGCCATTCCAGCGCGTTCTTGTGGTAGTTCGCCAGCGCGGGGCCGGGGACGTCGCTGAGGAAGACGTCGGCGATGTTGTCGCCCAAGGTGATGCAGCGCACGATCGGGACGAACTCCGCAGGCGCCTGCTCGATCGCGCCGCGGAAGCGCATGGCGACGATCAGAACGGGCGGGAGGTTCCACTGCTGCCCCAGGGCGACGCCGATCTCGAGGGGGTCGGTGCCATAGCGCTCGCGGGTGCGCTCGCTGAGGCGCGCGGGGTCGAGCCCGGTGTCGACCATCAGCGCGTCGAACTCGCCCTCGAGCGTCTGGCTCATGGCGAGGATGCCCAGGTCCTGCAGCAGCCCGCCGAGGAAGGCCTCCTCCTGCTGGGGGATGCCGGCGTGCTTGGTGAGGACCTTGGCGGCGACGGCGCGGTGCAGGCTTCGCCGCCAGAATGTCATGAGGTCGAAGCCGCTCCCGCAGGACTGCTTGAGGTTGCCCACGAGCGTGAAGCCCAGGGCGAGCGTCTTGATGGTGTTGAGGCCAAGCACGACCAAGGCCTGGCTGATGGTGCCGATGGTGTGGGCGTGGCCGTAGAAGCTGGAGTTGACGGTCTTGAGGATCTTCGCGGTCAGCGCGGGGTCGTGGCTGATGGTCCGCGCGATCTGGCGGAAGTCCAGGTCGCGTTGCTGGACGAGTTCGATGACCTCCAGCGCCACCGCCGGGAGGCTGGGCAGCTTCGGCGATTCGAGAACCCGCTCAAGAAGTGTGCGCTCAGCCATTTCAGAATGTGTCCGCTGTACTGCCCGAAGCGAGACTGGACGCGACGCACCGATTCCAACCCGTCAGCAAACCTGCTCAGGAGGGGTCCAGCCTGCGAACAGCATGCGGCGCGCCCACGCTCCCACCGCCCCAAGCATCGGCCAATCCGCGCATTGACAATGATGAGGCGGAGAGATTTCCGGACGTTATCGGCCGATGCGGGGCGGGCTGTGACGATTGTGAGGGATGGGGCAAGTTTGCATCGGGAGAATTCCGATGCTTGCGGCTCCGGGGTTCGGAGTTCCGCGTTTACGCGGCTCTTCGGAAATCGGAAACCGCCCCGCGTCCCCACGACTCAAGGGAAAGCAAAGACAGCCTGAAGGCGGAACTACGAGCCAAGACCCGCTCGCGCGGCGGCCCCGGTCACACGGCTCTGGGGTATGTAGTTCCGCCTTTAGGCGGTCTTTGGAAAACGAAAACCCCACGTCCTCGCGGCTCTGGGGTTCGGAGTTCCGCGTTCACGCGGTCTTTGAAAACCGAAAGCGCCCCGCGCGCTCGAGCGAAAACAAATGCCCGCCTGAAGGCGGAACTACATACCCCAGACCCGCTCGCGCGGCGCGCTCCGGGGGCCGGGGCGCGAGTTCCGGGGCGCGGAAATTTTCCGCCCGAATTCGAATTTTTTTTACTACCCATTTTCAAAACGGGTTGAAACGCCCACCCCTCCGGAAACGCTCAGAACGAGCCCCGCGCGGTCGGGTTAGCCTGCGGGCGGCGCACGCCGGCACGAGAGCGGGACATTTTATCGCCCCGTTTCGCTCAAAGAGCGCCGTCGGCCTCTCCAGGCCGGAACGGTCCTGAACAGTCAAAACGGCATCTTGGGACGCAATGAATGGAACGGTCGTCGCTTACAACAATTCGCCCGTAAATCGCTCCCGAGCCCGCAGGCCGAGGACGGGTGAACAGCGGCGCACCGGGCCTCGAATCGATCTCGAAGAGGCATCGGACCGGTGTCGACGCGTCACCCGAGCGGAACCGCAATGGAGCGGGAGCGGCACCTTTTAGAGCATTTTCGAGGGCCGATTTCCCGCGTCAGACATAGGTACCAGCGTCCGGAAAAATCCGGACATCCTCGAAAACCCGAAATTCAAAATAAGGACTTGCGCGTCGGTGTCCGGATTTGGCCGGACACTTGTGCGGGTCTTACGGGGCGCACTCTTTTTTTGCGAACCTGAGCGACACGGAGCGCTCAAGGGTGGACAACTTCAATTGTCCACCCGCTCACCCCCGCGACGGCTCGGCCATCTTCTCGCGGGCCGCCTTCGTCAGCGCCGGCAGATGGTCGTCGTTGGCGAGCACCTGCTCGAGGTGGCGCATCCGCGCGGGGCCGGCGGTGCGGAGCATCGTCTCGCTGTAGGGCGTGTCGACCCAAAAGCGCGCGAAGCCGGAGATGTAGTCGCGCAGCACCTGGAGGTCCTGCTCGGGGTAGCGCTCGCAGCAGTTGATGGTGAACATCCGCCTCCGCTGCGAGCCGCCGAAGGCCGCGTGCTTGGTGTTGTGGTTGAAGACCGCGATGTCGCCGGGCTTGGTCTCCAGCGGCATGCAGGGGATCTGGTTGCCGGGCAGGCCAAGCTGGCCCATGTTTTTCTGCAGGGCGGTGGCGTACTTGTCGCCTTCGACGTGGCTGCCGGGGATGACGCGGAGGCAGCCGGTGTCGCGGGTGAGCGGGTCGAGGTAGAGGGCGATCTTGACGTGTCGGTGGCGCGGGTGCCAGCCGTCGGAGTGCCAGCCCGTGTCGCCGACGTAGTAGTTGCCGTCGCTGCCCATGTAGTTGAAGTCGTCGCCGACGAGGGAGGTGAGCAGGCCGTGGATGCGCGGGTCGTCGAGCAGGGCGCAGAGGCGCTCGTGCTGGTCGAGGAAGGGGACGACGCAGGAGCGGGCCTTGCCGTCGTGTGGCTTGCCGTGGTGCCCGCCGCCCTGCCGGGCCCAGATCTCCTCGAAGGCGGCGGTGATGGAGTCGATCGAGTCGGCCAATAGGCCGGGCAGGGAGAGGTAGCCGAAGGTCTCGAAGAAGGCGAGTTGCTGCGCGGTGAGCTTGATGTCGGGCATGGTGGGGGTTTCGTTGAATGAGGTTGAAGGATTGGAGATGGATTGTACGTCGCGCAGCGGCATTTGTTAGCCGGAAGCGCAAGCGACGGGACGGGGGTCTCGCAATCAACAGCCGCGATGAAACATGCGGCGATCGTGCAATTGACCATCGACAATGCCGTTCATTGCAGGGCTTCCGCATGCATCGGCGCTGCGGTCAATTGATGCACCCCCGTCCCGTCGCTTGCGCTTCCGGCTAACAATTCCCCTCACCGCACAAACCACCGGATCGCGTAATGCCCGGGGATGTCGGTGAAGGCGAGCGTGTAGGGGTCGCAGCGGCGGTAGACCACGTGGCCGTCGGTGCGGAGCATCAGCCAGCCGAAGTCCCACCCGCGCGAGGCGTAGCGCATCGGCTGGCCGGGGCGGATGCGGATGATCGGGTGCGAGCCGAGCATGAACAGGCGGCGGTCGGTGTAGTAGTAGTGCGAGCCGGTGTGGACGAAGAGTTCCTCATCGCCGGCGCCTGACGCATCTCCGTCGATCGCCGCCGCCAGCCCGCGCACGCCGACCTTGATCGCCGCGCCGGACCAGAAGGCGTCGGTCAGGGCGTCGAGCGAGCCGGAGCGCACCGTGCCGTCGGCCTCGTGGGAGAGCGCCTCGCGCCAGTCGTCGCGCACGTGGTAGCGGAAGGTCTCGAAGTCGTAGACGAAGTTATGGCTGGGCGAGAGGGTCCCCGCGTCGAAGCTGTCGGAGGTGTGGTACCGCGGCATCTTCGCGTCCACGATGGGCGTGGACGGGCCGGGCTGCGCGGTGGGCGCGAGGCCGTCGAGGTGCGGCCGGGCGATCGCCTGCGTGCCGTCCTGGTTGTAGAGGAAGAACGACATCGAAGGCCGGGCCCCGAAGCCCTCGGGCAATTCGATCGGCTGGCGCAGGCTCATCACGCCCGCAACCCAGCCGCTCGCGAGCCGGTAGGTCACGCCGAATTCCGCGACCTCGCGGATGAGTTCGTTGCAGGGCGACTCGACATTGATGTGCTCGTTGTGGCGGAAGGCGGTGCCGATGCGCAGGTCGGCCCCGCGGGCGATGGCGTCGGAGAGCGCCGCCGCGCTCCCGGCGACGACGCGGCGTTGGGTGTCGAGCTCGAGGGCGCAGGTCCAGCGGTTCATCGGAGGGCTCCTGAAGGCGGGGTCTGGGTGCCACATGCCATCGTACTCGTGGCATGTGTCTTTGACCGACCAACACGCTCCGATGAAATCGAATCTGAAACCGTGAAAGCAAGACGCCTCGGACCGAGCCGCATCACACGCAACTACGTCGCGAGTCCGGACGGTTTGGGTCGATCCGCACATGCCGCGAGTACGACGGCATGTGGCACCCAGACTTCACATTCCAGTTGTTTCCACGGGAATCGGCAACAAGACGAACGCAGGCTCAATCCTAACCCACCTCAATCCCCTCCACATGAACGGAGTAGAATCACCATGTTGCACCCTCTCGATCGAAAGAACGTCGCCATGACCCCGACTCCTTCCCGGACGGCTGCGCGGCGGTCGATCCTCGCTGCCTCGCCGCTGCTCGCGATCCTGCTGCTCGTCATCAGCATCATGCTCGCGAAACCCGCCGTCGCCCGCGCCGCCGACTGGCCCGCCTACCGCCACGACCTCGCGCGCAGCGCCGTCACCGACGAACCCATCGACTTCCCGCTCCACGAGGCCTGGTCCTACCGCTGCGCGCAGGCCCCCCGCCCCGCCTGGCCGGAGACCTACAGCCACCTCAACCGCCTCGACTTCGACTACGCACCGCACCCGGTCACCGGCGGCGGGCTCGTCTACTTCGGCAGCACCGCCGACGACGCCGTGCGCGCCCTCGACGAAAAGACCGGCGAGCCGCGCTGGACCTTCGTCACCGGCGGGCCCGTGCGCTTCGCCCCGCAGTTCGTCGCGGGCAAGCTCTACCTCGGCTCCGACGACGGAATCGTCTACTGCCTCGACGCCGCCACCGGCAAGCTCCTCTGGCAGGTCCGCCCCGCGCCGTACGACGACATGCTCATCGGCAACGGCCGCATGATCTCGCGCTGGCCGATCCGCACCGGCGTGCTGGTGATGGACAACACCGTCTACGCGGCGGCGGGCATGTGGAACGCCGACGGCATACACCTCGTCGCGCTCAACGCCGAGACCGGCGCAGTCGTCTGGCGGAACGACAACGCGGGCTACATGAGCGTCTTCTTCAAGGGGATGCAGGCCGCGAACCCCACGGCCCCCGTCACCGAGCTGATGAAGAACATCACGCACGAGGGCGAGTTCGGCTCCACGGGCATCAACCCACAGGGCGCGTTGCTCGCCTACGAAGACCAATTGATCGTCCCCAACGGCACCTCCTTCGCCTGGCGCTTCAGCCGGGCGAACGGCCTGCTCAAGCCCTGGGACAACCGCGTCGCCCCCGCGCCCGGCGTCGGCGGCGCGGCGGGCGGGACGTGGAACTGCATCGACGGCGGCGTGATGTACACGCTGGCGAAGTACCGCACCGACGCCCCCAGCACGACCTTCATCAACCTCTCCGGCCCCGGGCCCGGCCGCGGCATCCGCGTCGACGTGCCGAACTTCAACCTCCAGCCGCCGGGCGTGGGGTCGAAGTACCGCCCCGACGACTACATCCACGACAAGGGCAAGGCCAGCATCATCGTCACGGGGCGCAAGGGCTACGCCCGCGCCGCCTATGCGATGGCGCTCGCGGGCAAGACGCTGCTGCTGGGGCTCGACGGCGCGGTCGTCGCGCAGGACGCCGACACGGAGCGCGAGTTGTGGCGGGCCCCGGTGGACGGCGTCGCCCGCGAGATCGCCGTCGCCAACGGGCGCGTGGTCGTCAGCACCGAGTCGGGTTTTCTTCATTCGTTCGAGACGGGCAAGGCGACTGCGCCACCGCGGAAACATGACTTGGCGACGCCCGTGCCAGGCGCGGCGGGGCCGCTGCCTGACGCGGCGACCATCAAGTTGATCGATCGCCTCCGCGCCGGCGGGATGGATTGCGGCTACGCCCTGGTGCTGGGCGACGCGGATGGGCGCGTCTCCTCCGCCGTGGCGAGCGCGACGCTGCTGCAGGTGATCAACGCGCAGACCGATCCCGCCGCGGTCGCCGCGCTGCGCGACCGGCTGATCTCGTCGTCGCTCTACGGGACGCGGCTGCAGGTCCTGCCGCTCACCCATGTCGACCAACTCCCGTTCACGCGGTATTTCGCGAACGCCGTGATCGTCGCCGGGCCGGTCGCCGTGGGCGGCAAACCCCTCTCCGGCCGCGAGCTCTACCGCGTGCTCCGCCCCTATGGCGGGCTACTGCTTACGCCGGGCCTCAGCGCCGCCGAGGCCGAGGCCCTGTTGAAGGATTCCGGCGCGACGAAGGAGGAGTTGGCCGGCGCAGCATCGGGCTCGGCCGAGAAGCCGTCCGCCATCCCCGGCCTGCGCCGCGGCGAGATCCTCGGCGCCCGCGACTGGGACAGCCGCACCGCCGACCGCTCCGCCGGCGGGCCGATGCGCGTGCTGTGGTTCGGCGGGCCTGAGACGCAGGAGACGCAGAGCTTCCGCCAGAGCACCAACCCGCCCGTCGTCGTCAGCGGGCGCTACCTGAACCTCGCGGAGAGCCGGCTCACCGCCGTCGACGCCTACAACGGCACGGTGCAGTGGAGCCGGATCATCCCGCGGCAAAACCGCGACCTGCGCGGGATCGACGGTTTGGTCTACAAGGTCCGCGAGACCGGCACGGGGGCCGCGGATGCGCCCGATTCCGGGGGCGGAGGCGAGGGCGACGCGCCAGCCGCTGCCCCGGACGTCGCCTCCGAGAAGGGCAAGGGGAAAGCCAAGGGCGAAGGCGCCCACATCGTCAACGACGCAGACATGGTGAGCATGGACGAGTCGGCCGAGACCGGCGGCGGCCGACTCGTGCGCGTCTCGAGCGACCACGCGGCTTTCCTCATCATCGGGAAAGCGCCCAACGAACGCTGGGTCGAGCTCGACCTCCAGACCGGCAACCAGAAGAAGCTGCTGACCCAGTGGTTGCCCGCGCCCACGGTCTCGCTGCAGAAGCCGCAGAGCTGGACGCTCCGGCTCGACGCCAAGCACTCCGGCACGATCGCCCTCGCGAGCGACGCCCAGGGAATCAACCTCACGCTCACGACGCAGGACCCCGTCGCCTCCAACCTCGACGGGTGGGATCTCCACTTCGACCTGCGCCCGCTCGCGAAGCGGGCCGGGCTCTATGAGCGAGGGGCGTTCCACTTCCTCGTCACGCCCGCGATCAAGCCCGGCGGATCGCCCGCGATCCTGTTCGTGAACGGCCCGACGCATCCCGCGGTGGATCTCACGGGCGAGCGCAACGCCGCCGGCACGAGCACCACGCTGCGCCTCGCCTGGGCCGAACTGGAGAAGGTCGCCGGCTTCCGCCCCGAGAGCTTCGGCTTCGCCGCCACGCTCAACAGCCACGACGGCGGCAAGGCCGAGCCGATCGTGCGACGGCATCTCTTCGGCGACTGGACGTCGGAGGCGCTGAACCTCGGGTGGGCGAACGTCTTCGTCGGCCCCGCGCCGGCGACGGTCGAGCCGCCCGCGATCGTCGCGCCGCTGCCCGCCGAGCTCTGGAAGCAGTTCCCCGATCCGGTGGGCCTGTCCAAGAAGGCCCCGCCCCAGCTCGACGATGCGGCCGCCAACGGCCTGCGCGTCCACCCGCTCACCGGCGAGCTCGAGCCCAAGATCTTCCGCTCCGGCACGGGCGGCTGCGGCGGCCCGCACTACACCGCCACCGAGCGCTTCGGCCGGGCCACCGGCAACCTGGGCCTCTACGACTTCGTCGACGACAGCGGCCTGCGCAACCTCTGCGGCATCAAGGCCGGCTGCTCCACCGCCATCACCCCCGCGCTGGGCCTGGTCATCGTCTCCCCCGAGGGCGGCCACTGCGTCTGCACCTTCCCCTTCGCCACCACCGTCACCCTCGCCCCCTCCGACCGCCGGCTCAACGAGGACTGGGCGATCTACCACGACCGCCCCGCCGACGGCCTCGTCCGCCAGGCGGCGATCAACCTCGGCGCGTTCGGCGACCGGCGCGACGACCACGGCACGCTCTGGCTGGGCTTCCCCCGCTCGCCCGAGCGCGCGATGAACTTCTCCATGTCCCCGGGCGTGAAGTCCGTCGCCACCACGCCCCCGGGCCTCTGGATGCGCTACATGCCCGCGGCCATGCAGGTCCCGCTCACCATCGAATACCTCGACCCGCTCAACAGCGCCAACCCCGCGGACGACCTCTTCGCCTACAGCGGCATGTGGGCCGCGTGGACGCCCAACCGCCTCAACAAGCCCTTCGGCCCCTACCGCGTCAACTCCGACGTCGTCCCCATCGCGAACACCGACCGCCCCTGGATCTACGGCTCGGGCGTCCGCGGGCTCAAAAAGGCGACGCTCCAACTCGACTTCCGCCGGACGCTCGTCGCCTCGACCCTTCCCGTGGGCGCCGCGAAGCCGACGATCGACGGCAAGCTCAACGACCCGCTCTGGGGCGTGAAGCCCACCGACGTGCTGCCCTCCACGCGGACGCACTTCTTCCTCCGCCACGACGCCGAGCAGCTCTACGTCGCGATGACCCGCCCGTCGGTCACCAACCGCCTGGGCAAGACCGCCGGTTGGAGCAGGACCACCAAGGGCGAGGACGCGCCGGTCTGGAACGACGACTCGTGCGAGCTTTTCATCAGCGACGAGGCCTCGGGCAAGGTCGTCCACCTGGGCGTCTCGGCCTCGGGGGCGCGCTTCGACGCGCTGGCCGCGGGGCCGGCGGCGAACGAGGACCCGGCCTGGAGCGGCACGTGGAGCAGCGCCGCCCTGGGCGACGACTCCTCGCTCAACTTCGAGATCGCGATCCCCTTCGGCACGCTCGCCGCCGCGGGGTTGAAGAAGGAGCGCCTCGCGATCAACCTGCAGATGAACCAGAAGGACGTCAGCGGCGAAGTCTTCATGTACCCCGCGGGGATGGGGCGCGACTTGAGGTCGAAGGAGACCGCCGGCGAGGCGCTGAGCTTCCTCGGGGCCGAGGGGCGGGCCCACTGCCGCAACTTCTTCCCGCTCGGGCTGGGCGAGGCCCCGGCGGTCCCCGAGCGGACGTTCGCCCTGCGGCTGCACTTCGCGGAATTGGACGACGCCGCCCCCGGCCAGCGCGTCTTCGACGTCAAGGCCCAGGGCAAGACCGTCATCGAGAACCTCGACATCGCCAAGGAGGCCGGCCCGCGCTCGGCCCTGGTCAAGGAGATCGCCGGCATCAAGGCCCGCGAGGCCCTCACGATCGAGTTCGTCAGCAAGGCGGCGGGCCAGACCGTGCAGACCGCACCGCTGCTCTCCGCCCTGGAGCTGCGCGAGGAGGGCTTCACCCCGCCCACGCCGCCTTCGCCGTCCCCGGTCGCCCACGCGGCGAAGAAGTGATCGCGCCCCGCGCCGATCCCCTATAATCCGCCCATGGCCGCCACGATCCTCGACGGAAAGAAAGTCGCCCAGGAAGTCCTCGACCGCTGCGCCGTGCGCGTGAAGGAGATCGTCTCGCGCACGGGCGTGACGCCCTGCCTCGCCGCGGTGCTGGTCGGCGACGACCCCGCCTCGGCGACCTACGTGCGCATGAAGGTCAAGCGCTGCGAGGCCGTGGGCATGCGCTCCGTCGTGGCCGAGATGCCCAACACGACCACGACCGCGCAGCTCGTCGCCCGCATCGAGGCCTTGGCCAAGGACAAGTCCGTCCACGGCATTTTGCTGCAGCATCCCGTGCCCAAGGGCGTCGACGAGCGGGCCGCGTTCGAGGCGATCCCCGCGGGCAAGGACGTCGACGGCGTGACGATGCAGGCCTTCGGCGCGATGGCCTTCGACCTGCGCGACCGCGGCTTCGCCTCCTGCACGCCGGGGGGAATCATGCGGCTGCTCGATGCCTACAAGATCCCGCTCCGCGGGCGGCATGCCGTGGTGGTGGGGCGCAGCGCGATCCTGGCCCGAGATCGTGCGCCAGGCCGACATCATCGTCGCCGCGGTGGGCAAGCCGCGATTCGTGCAGGGCGACTGGATCAAGCCCGGCGCGGTGGTGGTCGACGCCGGGTACACGCAGGGCAACATCGGCGACGTCGACTTCGAGCCCGCCAGCGCCCGGGCGTCGTTCATCACCCCCGTCCCCGGCGGCGTGGGCCCCATGACCATCGCCACGCTCATCGACCAGACCGCCACCGCCGCCGAGCGCCAAGCCGGCTGACCGGGCCGTCCACGCCCCGACTCCCCGGCACGGACGCCGGCGAGCGAACCTCCCCCTTCCGCTCCGAGACCCATGTCGCAATTCAACGCCCCCGCCTACGACATCGAACGCCCCACCGGCCAGTGCGCCTTCACCGGCGCGAAGCTCCTGCCGGGCCAGGCCTACATCGCCACGCTCGTGGAGGTCGACCTCCCGCCCGCCGGCGCCGGCAAGCCCGCCCCCGGAACCCCCGGAACCTCCGGCGCCGCGCCCGCGAACGACTCGGGCTTCAAGCGGCTCGACGTCTCGCTCGAGGCCTGGCAATCCGGCAGCCGGCCCGAGCGGCTCTTCTCCTTCTGGCGCTCGATCGTGCCCGAGGCGAACCAGAAGCGCAAGATGTTCGTCGACGACGACGTGCTGATGGGCCTCTTCCGCCGCCTGGCCGACACCGACCAGCCCCAGCGGCTGGCCTTCCGC
The DNA here is from genome assembly GCA_026386955.1 of Planctomycetota bacterium. GTDB lineage: Bacteria > Planctomycetota > Phycisphaerae > Phycisphaerales > Phycisphaeraceae > JAPLMQ01. Next base: position 28,182 of record JAPLMQ010000011.1, on the reverse strand, counting down.
TTCGTGCTCTCGCTGATCCTGATGCGCAAGCGGCTGCTGAAGTACGAGTCGAGCCAGCGCCGCCCGCGCGCCGCGGGCGAGGGCTCGCCGCAGGAATGGTGGCGGGTCAGCGCGAAGGCCCCCGGGGCCGAGCCCGAGTTCTTCGAGGTGCTCAACCCCGAGATGGACGACACGCAGACGCAGCAGGTGACGCAGCAGCTCGGCGAGATCCTCGAGACGGAGCTGTGACGATGGCCCGCGACGTCCGACGTGGCTTGCGGCGCGGCCTCTTCGCCACGGCCTTGTGGGCGCTGACGGGCGTGCTGGCGGGCTGCCCGCCCCAGGGCTCCGATGCGCGGTTCACGCGCCCCGCCGAGTTGCCCAGCTACGGGACCGTCGTCAACGGCTACAACGCCAACGCCGGGCGGATCACCCGCCTCTGGGCCCGGGCCGTGGCGGAGATGGAATGGAGGCAGGAGGGCAAGCGCCGCTTCGAGCAGGGCGACGGCATCCTCGCGGTCGTCACGCCCGACCGCTCCGCCTTCTCGCTGGGCAAGCTCGGCAACCCGCTCTTCTGGGCCGGGACGAACGCAAAGCAGTATTGGCTGCTCGACCTGCGCGAGGAGCGCCTCGCGTATGTAGGGGAACGGCGCAACCCGCCCAAGCCGCCCGCGGGGAACAAGCTGCCGGTCCCGATCTATCCGCCTGACCTGCTCCGCGTGCTTGGCATCGGCGCGATCGACAAGCCTCCGGATATCCTGGAGTTTGGCGCGGAGATCACAAGGAAGCCGGACCCGCCCGTCGGCTGGGAGAACGGCCTGATCATCGAGCCGCCCGGCAGCGCGACGCGCTACGTGCTCGACCCCAAGACGTTCCTGCCCGCCCGCATCGAGCTGGTCGACGCGCAGGGCGAGCCCCGCCTCATCGCCCGCCTCTCGCGCTTCGAGCCCGTGAAGATCGCCGGCCAACCGCCCGGTGGCCTGCCGAAGATCGCCACCCGCGTCGAGATCACGCTGCCCGAGACCGATGGGCGGATGACGCTCTTCCTCTCCGACCCCTCCGACGGGCAGGAGAGGATCGACGACGACGCGTTCGACCTGGAGAAGGTGAAGAAGACTTTCCGGCCCCGGCGGGTGGTGGATCTGGATGCGCCGTGAGGCGGTCTTGTTAGCCGGACGCGGAAGCGACGGACCGTCGCTTGCGCGTCCGGCTAACAATGCGGCCTACATCGCCGCGAATTCCGGCTTGATGCCCACGTGCAGGCTGTGCACCGCGAGCATGATGTACTCCGTGCGCTCGTGGCCGGTCGAGGCCAGCGCCTCCAAGGCGTCGCGGAGGATGATCTGGGCCGGGTGGCTGAAGGCCTCGGGGCGGACGCCGCCGCCGATGAGGCGGATCTCGCGGGCCCCTTCGCCCATCTCCTCGGCGCCGAGCGCGCGGACGCAGCGGTCGATCGCCTGCCCCGCGGAGTGGGCGTCGAGCCCGCAGACCTCGGGGCGGGTGAGCCGGCGGCGGAGGCCGAGCATGATCCCACCCAGCGTGTCGCCCGGGTGGTCGTGCATCCGCCTCCAGATGCGCAGGGCTTGGTCGTTGCGCCCCAGGAACATCGCCACGGCCAGCGAGACCTCGCGCCTCGGCCCGGGCTCCTTTAACTCGCGCAGGAAGGCCAGCGCGGGGGAGAGGACGTCGTCGCGCCCCAGGGCCGCCATCGCGGAGATGTAGGCCAGGCGGATCTGCGGGTCGGCCTCGTTGCGGAAGCCCTCCATCAGCGCGTCGCCCGAGGCTTGGTCGCCCAGCGTGCCCAGGGCCCGCGCGGCCCGGGCCCGCAGCAGCGAGTACGGGGCGTGCAACGTCTCGCGCAGCGCGGGGGCGGCGTCGACGTTCCCCATCCGCCCCAACGCCCACGCGGCGGCGGAGCGCAGGTCCGGGTCACCCTCGCGCAGCACGCGGATCATCGCCTCGGTCAGCCGCGGGTCGGGCAGCGTGCGGGCGATGGAGATGATCGCCTCGTAGCGGACGTTGAAGGCCGGGTCCTCCAGGGCCTCGATGAGCTCGTCGACGCCCAACGGGCTCTTGGCCTCGCCTAGGCGCGCGATCATCGAGATGCGATTCTCCTCGTGCCCCACGAACTGGTTGGTCAGCACGGCCCGCATCGCCACCAGCGGGTTGCCCTGCATGAAGAGCGTGGCGAAGCGCCCCACGGGCATCGCCCCGGCGGTGGGCATGCCGCTCATGGCCCAGGTGCTGGCGGCGACGCAGAGGATCGCGAAGAGGAAGAACGGGGCGTAGGGGTCCCAGTGCATCACGCCCAGGAAGGTGCGGTCGAAGCCGCCGGTGAGGTTCAGCAGCGAGCCGGCGATGATCGGGCAGACGCCCTGCACGAGGCCGATGATCGCGCCGTGCATCGCGGTGTAGGCGGAGCGGTTGCCCGCGGGGATGAGGTTGGCGGCGAAGTAGCGGGCGTAGCCGATGCCCCAGCCCGAGGAGATCAGCCCGATGGCGAAGGAGAGGGCGACCGCGGCGTGGGTGCTCAGCGGGCTGTGGCGCGGGAGGAGGAGCAGCCCGAGCGGGTAGACGCTGAGCATCGCGAGGTTCATCACCATCACCGGCTTGCCGCCGAAGCGGTCGGCCGCCCAGCCCCAGAGGAAGCTGGCGCTCAGGCTCGCGAGGAGGACGACGGAGTCGAGGAAGACGACGTGGTCGCTGGGGAGCCCGACCTGGTTGCGCATGAAGAGCGGGAGGAACGAGCCCATGATGAGCCAGCCGAAGTTGACGACCGCCCCGCCCAGGACGAAGCGGCGGAAATTCGGATTGCGCAGGGGCGTCATGAGGTTGGCGAGGAACTGGATGTCGCCCGCGCCGGGCGCGGGGCCGCCCCCGGGCAGGCGGGCGTACATGAAGGCGCTGGCGAGGCCGAGGAAGGTGGCGAGGGCGTGGAGGATGCCGAAGCGGCCCAGCGTGGGCTCGGCGCCGAGGAAGAGGCCGATGCCGCCCAGCGTGAGGGCGCCGATCGCGGAGACGACGATCACCTGGATCGCGGCGTATTTCCCGCGCATCGAGTCGGGGACGATGTCCTGGTACCAGGGCGTGAAGGCGCTCTCGGCGACGCTCCTGCAGAGTGCGAAGACCGTCAGCACGCCCACGACGAAGGCGAAGCCCACGCCCAGCCCGCAGGACGAGACGACCCACGGGGCGAGCAGCAGCAGCGAGAGGACCAGCTTGCGCGCGATCCAGAAGGTGAGGAACATCCGCCGGAAGCCGACGCGGGCGGCGACGGGAACGGTGATGAGGCCGATCATCGCGGCGAAGGGGAAGAGCGAGAGCACGACGCCGATCTGCGTCTTGTCGAGCCCGAGGCGGTCGAGGAAGAGGAGGAAAGGCGACCCGCCGAAGGTCAGGTAGACGTACATCGTGTTGAGCGCGTCGCCCGAAAGCCCCCAGGGCAGCTTGCGGACTTTCTCGGCGTTGGTGGGGCCTGGGGTCATGAAGAGATCTGGCGGGCTTTTGCAGGGTGGGTAGAGCGGTACTCCGCGAAACCCACCGGAGCGGCGAGTGCGGTCGTGCATGTCCGAAATCGCCGGAGAGCGCCCCCGGGAATCTCCTCAATGCCGATTGCGCCGCCTATTGGTGGTCAAATGGCTCGCCTCTCAGATGGTGGGTTTCGCGGAGCACCGCTCTACCCACCCTACAAGAGGGCCTTGCCGGGGGGGGCATGAATCGGTTGGGGCGTTGCGCCCCTCGCTCACGCGGGCTGGCTGCGCAGCACGCGGAGGCTCCGCGGGAGCTCGAAGTGCATGTCCTCGTCGACGACGTGGAGCTCCTCGATCGTCCCGCCGTAGCGCTTCACCAAATCGTCGACGATCTCCTCGACCAGGTGCTCCGGGGCGGAGGCGCCGGCGGTGACGAGCACGGTGTTGACGCCGTTGAACCAGGCGTGGTCGATCTCGCTGACGTCGTCGACGAGGTAAGCCCGCGTCCCGCCGTTCTGGGAGATCTCGGTCAGGCGGACCGAGTTGGAGCTGTTCTTGGAGCCCACGACCAGGACGAGGTCGGCGTTCTGCGCGATCTCGCGGACGGCGAGTTGCCGGTTGGTCGTGGCGTAGCAGATGTCGTCGCTGGGCGGTGCCTTCACCTGCGGGTAGCGCTTGCGGATGGCGTCGATGATCACGCGGGCGTCGTCCATGCTCAACGTGGTCTGCGTGAGGTAGACGAGCCGGTCCTGTTGCGTGAAGGGGAGCTTCTCGACCTGGTCGGCGGAGTCGACGATGGTGATCGCGTCCGGGGCCTCGCCGACGGTGCCGACGACCTCGTCGTGCCCCGCGTGGCCCACAAGCAAGATTTTAAAACCCTGCTTGGCGTAACGGATCGCCTCCATGTGGACCTTGGTGACCAGCGGGCAGGTGGCGTCGATCATGCTGCAGCCGCGGCTGAGGGCCGAGGCGCGGACGGCCGGGCTCACGCCGTGGGCGCTGAAGACCACGGTGCTGCGGGCGGGAACCTGGTCGATGGAGTCGACGAAGACCACGCCGAGCTTGACGAAGCGGTTGACGACGTGGCGGTTGTGGACGATCTCGTGGTAGACGTAGAGGGGCGAGCCGACGATCTTGAGCGCCTCTTCGACGCACTGGATCGCCATGTTGACGCCGGCGCAGAAGCCGCGGGGATTGGCGAGGAGGATCTTCATCGGCAGGGGGTTCCGGGTATCCGGGGGTCAGGGGGTTCGGTGGATGCCTTTCGCAGGGGGCGGGGCCGGTCCGCGAAGGCGCCTCCACTATACCCGACCCGCGCTGGGCCGACCATGCCCGGGTGCCCGTTCGACGGCCTCGAGGACCGGGGCGACATCGAGCCAATCCATGCCGCGGGGCGAGGCCGGCGCGAGCACGGTGACCGACGGCCCGCGCGGCGACCAGAGCCGCGGCGACCAGAGCCGCGGCGAGGTCGGGCCGAAGAGGGCGACCGTCGGCAGGCCCATCTGGGCGGCGAGATGGACGGGGCCGGAGTCGTTGCCGAGGAAGGCGGCGGCGGTCTCCAGCGCGTCGGCGAGGGCGTCGAGCGAGGGCAACGGCTTCGCGCCCAGGTCGTCGATCCATCGTCGCGTCTGCTCTTTGGGCCAGCGATCGAGTTCCACCTCGCCCAGGACCGGCAAGACTTCGCGCCTTCGGGCGCGCAGGCTCGCGATGACTGCCTCGAAACGCTCGACCGGCCAGCACTTGGCCGCCCCGCCGCTGCCCGGATGGATCACGATCGGCCCGTCGATGCGACGAGGCGGCCTCTGAAGCAAAATGGCCGCGGGGAGTTCAACCCCCTGACGGCGAAGTTCGTGTGTGTACCAATCCGCGACGTGTCCGGGCCAATCCGCCGGCGGACGGGGATCGACCGTGTAGAGCCTCGCGCCCGGTGCTAACCGACGCACCCGCTCGGCCCACGCATCCTCGCCCGAGGAGACGAAGCTGATGATCCGGCCCGCCTCGCGAAGTCGGGCCACGACCGCCCGGTCGACCTCGTCGGCGGGGTCGCCGTCATGGCCGGCCGAAGTCGTCCGCGGCGCGTGGAGCGCTGACCAGCCGGCCCCCTCGATGTCGATCGCCCGCACATGCGGCAGGAGCCGCGCCGCCAAGGCCGCCTTCGAGGCCGACGTGACGGCCCCCACCGGCCTGGGCCCCAAGGCGCGGAGAACCTCGAAGGTCAGCACCCAATCGCCCAAGGCCCCTTGATGGATGAGCAGGTCCATGTCGGCGACCATCCTACGCCCCTTCCCCGCGCAGGAGGTTTGGGTACAATCGCCCACCCACTCGCTCGCCCGCCCGCCCATTTAATTCTGGATTGGTTCAGACCCGCCCGGAGCTTCTTCTCGCATGTCCCACTACATCGGCCTGGATCTCGGGGGAACCAACGTCAAATGCGGTGTGGTCGACGCGGACCGGCGGGTGCGCAGCCACCTGTCCATCCCCACCGACGCCAGCAAGGGCCCCGGGGCGGTCGTCGAGGCGATGGCGCAGGCCGCGCTCGACGTGGCGAAGAAGGCGGGCATCCCCATCGAGAAGGTCGACGGCATCGGCATCGGCGCCCCAGGCCCGCTCGACATGAAGCGCGGCATCCTCCGGGCGGCCCCCAACCTCCCGGGCTGGAAGGACGTGCCGATCCGCGACCGGATCACGCAGATCACCGGCCGCCCCGCCGTGCTGGAGAACGACGCGAACGCCGCCGCCTTCGGCGAGTTCTGGGCCGGGGCGGGCAAGCGCGACGGCGTGCGCGACATGATCATGCTCACCCTGGGCACGGGCGTGGGCAGCGGGCTGATCGTCGACGGCATGTTGATCCACGGCGCCTATGATCTCGGGGCCGAGGCGGGGCACATGATCGTCGTGCCCAACGGCCGGGCCTGCGGCTGCGGGCAGGCGGGATGCCTCGAGTCCTACGCCTCGGCGACCGCGACGGTGAAACGTGTTATAGAACTCCTCCGGGGTGGAGAGCCCTCAAGCCTCTTGGATCTATTTGACCCGTGGGAGGAAAAAATCGAGGCGGAAGAGCTTCGCGCGAGTAAGATCATCGGGGCCGGGAAGCGTGGCATGAAAAGGCCCGGCCTGGACAAGATCACCGCGAAGGATGTCTTCGACGCGGCGAAGGCGGGCGACGCCTTGGCGCTGCGGGTGGTCGACGAAGTGGCGACGTATCTCGGGATCGCGTGCGTGAGCCTTTGCCGTCTGTTCGATCCGCAAATGATCGTCTTCGCCGGGGGTATGATCTTGGCGGGCGACTTCCTGTTCGACCGCGTCCGCGAGGCGTTCCGCAAGCAGACCTGGAAGGTGGTTGAGTCGAAAGTCGAGATTGTGCAGGCCGTGCTGGGCAACGATGCCGGTTTTATCGGGGCTGCCGCGGTTGCGTGGAACGCCGCCCGCACCGGCGCCTTGAAGGGTTGATGGGGCCCATGGGGGCCACCCGCATCAAGCGGGTCGGTGAATTGGTCGAATAGATCCGTAGGGCAATTCCGGGCTTCGTGTGTGGATCCGCCTCTGGCCCGGACCTTCGGAGCGCGCAGGCACGATGGCTGAATCGACTGTCAAAACGGGCCTGGAACTGTATCTCAAGCAGATCGACCGCACCGCGCTCCTCACGCCGGAGCAGGAGCGGAACCTCTGCTGGGAGATCATGCAGCACAACTGCCCGCAGGCGCGGGAGCAGATGATCCGCGCCAACCTGCGGCTCGTGGTCAACATCGCCAAGCGCTACAACAACCGCGGCCTGCCCCTGACCGACCTGATCGAAGAGGGCAACTTGGGCCTGCTCCGCGCTGTCGAGGCCTTCAACCCCGACCAAGGCGCGCGCTTCAGCACCTACGCCTCGTGGTGGATCAAGCAATCCATCAAGCGGGCCCTGATCAACGCCGTCCAGCCGATCCACATCCCCGCCTACATGGTCGAGCTCATCTCGCGCTGGAAGCGCGCGAGCAAGGAGCTCGAGGAGCGCCTCGGGCGCCCGCCGACGATCCAGGAGTTGGCCGAGGCGATGGAGCTGCCCGCCAAGAAGGTCCGCATCATCCGCAAGGCCGTCCGCGCCCTGCAACGCCCCATGCAGAGCGGCGGCGGGGACGACGAGGGGCTGAGCCTCTCGGACATGCTCTCCGACACCAAGACCCGCCCGCCCGACGAGGAGGTGCTCCAGCTCGACGACCTGAGCACGATCCGCACGCTGCTCGACGCGATCGACCAGCGAGAGGCGACAATCCTGCGCCTGCGCTTCGGCCTCGACGGCCGCGAGCCGCTGACCCTCAAGGAGATCGGCGAGCAGATCGGCCTGACCCGCGAGCGCGTGCGGCAGATCGAGATCGAGGCCTTGCGCAAGCTCAACGAGCGTCTCAGCAGCGCCAAGCCGCTGGCCGACGCCCAGGAAGCCAAGGCCCGCCCGACCCGCCGCCGCCGGGCTCCGGGGCTCAAGGCGGCGATCAACGCGGTCATCGAGCCGACGCAGGGCCACGCGCAGACGGCGTGATCAGTTCGGTTGCGATTTCACGAAATACAAAAGGCTCGACCGCTTGGTCGAGCCTTTTTCATTTGGTACTTTGCCGGTTTAGGATTTGCCGCCCACTGTGTCACCGCTTGTCAATCAGGCATTTCTCCGCGTGCCCCCATGAACAACGCCCCTTCATTGGCGGATTGGATTGCACACGTCTTTGACCATCCGGTTGGCGATCCAGCCTGGCATTGGTCTTTTGACGCACCCAATTGGCACGGCAGTGCCGAAGAGACGTCCGTCTTCATCGCAGAGACTTTTGAGCAATCAGGTGAGTTGCTTGCCGGCTTCACCGACGCACAACTCAATCAAGGCTTGTGGTATCTCGTCAGCGGTGCCTGCTCCCATTTCATGCGCGATCTCGTCGAGCCAAAGGTACCATTGCCAATCCGCCTCCGTGCCCTCCGGTCGTTCTTGCCACTTTTCGAGCAGGTGATGGCCGTCCGGTGTTCTCCGCATTTATCCGCTCTCGACGAGGGGCCATCCAACCCCCTCAACGCTACGTGCTGCATGTGGTGGGACATTCTTCCGATCATGGGGACCATCGGGGAACCGGAGCGGCATGAGTTCGACGCCGAGGTGATGAGTCTATTTCCACGCTTGCTCGACATCGCACATGACGCTTGCCGCGAGAGCGCACTTCATGGCTTAGGCCACTGGCATCTCTACTACCCAAATCTGGAATCTGTCGTAGACGAGTTCCTCGCGCGGGCGACCGGCTTGCGTTCTGAATTGGTTCACTACGCGAAATGTGCCAGAAATGGCATGGTGCTGTGAAGGTTCGACACGCAGCGCCTGCCCAGGCTACTTCGCCCGCTTGTAGAACGGCAGCGGCACGATCTGGGCGTCGACCTTGCTCCCGCCCAGGTCGACCGCGACCGCGCCGCCCACCTCCGACTTGTCGGCCTCGAGGTAAGCCATCGCGATCGGGTAGTCGAGCGTGGGCGAGAGGCAGCCGCTGGTCACCGCGCCGACGGTCTGGTCCTTCACCAGCACGCCCATCCCCTGCCGGGCCGTGCGCCGGCCGTCGAGCTTGAGGCCCACGAGCTTGCGCTTCGGGCCTTCCTTGGCGATGAGTTCCAGCGCGTCCTGCCCGATGAAGCGTTCGCTGTTCTCGAAGGTGTGCTTGTCGAGGCTGACGGCGAACTTGAGCCCCGCCGAGAGCGGGTCGATGTCGTCGTTGAGCTCATGCCCGTAGAGCGGCATGCCCGCCTCCATGCGGAGGGTGTCGCGCGCCCCCAGGCCCGCGGGCTTGCTCACCCACGAACCGCCCTCGCCCGCGTCGGGCTTCTCGCGCACGAGCAGCTTGAGCGCCATCGAGGCGGTCGCCGAGGGGAGGATGATCTCGATGCCGTCCTCGCCCGTGTAGCCCGTGCGGCTGATGGCGAGCTTCACGATCAGGTAGTTCTTGATGCAGAAGGCGTAGCGAGCGAGCGTCGGGACCTCCTTCGAGAGTCCGCTGATGTACTCCATCACCTTCGGGCCCTGCAGGGCGACCATCGCGGTCGACTGCGTCTGGTCCTCGATCTTGAGGACCATGTCGCCGATGCTGGCGTTCAAATGATCGATGACCTTCGCACGGTTGGAGGCGTTGACCACGAGCATCCAGTAGTCGGCGAAGCGGTAGACGATCACGTCGTCGACCACGCCGCCCTTCGCGTTGCAGATCAGGCTGTAGCGGCAGGTGAGCTCCTTCATGTCGCTGACGCGGCGGGTGAGGACGCGTTCGAGGAACCGCCGGACGTGCCTGCCGGAGATTTTCAGCCGCCCCATGTGGGAGACGTCGAACATCGCGCCGGCGGTGCGGACCTGGTGGTGCTCCTCATGGATGGAGCGGTACATGATGGGCAATTCCCACCCGGCGAAGTCGACCATTTTCCCGCCGCGGTCGACGTGATATTGATGGAAAGGCGTGCGCAGCAAGGGTGGATTTCCAGTCAGGAGTGAAGGCTCGTCAGGCTATTCGGGGCGGCGCGGAAATGCAACAAACGCGAGTGTGTGGAGATGCTCGATGAAGTCGTGGTGAAATGAGATGAAAACGAGGATGCACCCAAAGCCCAGGCACTGCGGTGCCTGGGACTCGATCAGACGAACAACGCATCAATCTTGAATCGCACGTTTCCGACGCGCGCGTCTCAGACCCGCGCCAGCGCGCGCACTCGCCGCACCGCCGCCGCGACCGCGCCGAAAAACAACATCGGCTCAGGCCGGCGCAGCGCCCGGAACTCCGCCAGCCTCTCGTCGGCGAACCGGTCCGCGAAGATTTCGGTGTTGCGCCCGGGCACCTGCTTCGTGCGTCTCAAATAGTGGAAGGCCTCGTGGGCGACGATCCAGACCACCGCCTCGTCGGCGTCCTCGACCATGGTCTGCCCGATCACGCGCGTCCACCAGCGCCCCGTCCGGCGGTCGTGGCAGCGCAGGCCGTGGAGGCAGCCTGCGGGCAGCGGAGGCCAAACGCCGTCGGCGCCGCGGTAGACCGGCGGGCGGCGGGTGAGGATCCGGCAGGGGAACGGCCCCGCGACCTGGCAACTGATCCTGCAGGCCGGGCGTTCGTCGGTGGGGTAATGGCAGCGGCCATAGACCCCGCCGTGCTTGCTGCGCCCGCGGGCGATCTTGAGCCACTCGAGGCGCGAGAGGTCGTAGTGCCCGAGGAACTCACGGGCCCACGCCACGCCGCGGTCGGCGGAGATTCCATCGAGTTGAATGATCCAGTCCAACCTGGGGCTCCGGCGGGCCGCACCCTCGCCGCGGCTCCCGGGGCGCAACGGCTGCGCCCACGGAGGCCTCTTCACCTCCATCGGCAGATCCGGCGGTCGGCGAGCAAACATCCGGGGGGGGGGGTGCCCCTTGCCCCGGAGGGTGCTGTGTTGAAACGCCTTTTCTGATCAGAGCCGGCGACTGTGTCGCCGAAGTCAGGGCGAGACGGTACTCCGCCGCGCGACGTGCGGGCGTCGCTGACGCCGTCGAGAGCAGATGAGGCGCTGGGAAACAAGCCTTTTGGCGCAGGCCCAACGTGAAACCAAACGATTCATGGCGGCCGGCGATTCGCGCGGGCGGAGTACCGCCTCGCCCGGTATTCGGACACACAGTGTCCGTCTCTGATCAGGCTGCGCCTGATGGGAGAAGGGGCGAAGCAACAACGCCCGCGCCGCTCAACTCACATTCAACGTCGGCCGCGCGTCCGCGGTGTGCAGGTTCACCTGCCCCTGCAGCCGGCGGACAACCGCCTCGAGTTCGCCCGCGAGCGTGGGCGAGCCGGTGAAGTTCGCCACGGGCGTCCCCGCGTCGGAGTTGGCCCGCAGCGCCATGTTGATCGGCACCGCGCCCAGGAACGGCACGCCCATCTCCTGCGCCATCTTCTCCGCCCCGCCGCGTCCGAAGATGTCGTACTCCTTCCCGTCGTCGGCGATGAAGTAGCTCATGTTCTCCACCACGCCCAGCACCTCGATGTTGAGCTGCTGGAACATGCGCACGGCCCGCCGGGCGTCGTCCTGCGCGACCTTCTGCGGGGTGCAAACCACCACCGCGCCGGCCAGGGGCAGGATCTGCGACATCGTCAGCGGCACGTCGCCCGTGCCCGGTGGGAGGTCGATGATGAGGTAGTCCAAGTCGCCCCAGATCGTCCGAGTCGAAAGGTCGCGGAAGGCGCCGTGGGCCATCGGGCCGCGCCAGATCAGCGGGCGCTCCGGCTCGACCAGCGCGCCCATCGTGATGGCGCGGATGCCGTGGACCTCGAAAGGGATCATCTGGTCCTTGACGACCTGCGGCTGCCTGCCCTCGATGCCCAGCAGCGTCGGCGCCGAGGGGCCATAGATGTCGCCGTCGAGCAGGCCTGCCCGAAGCCCGAGGCGCGCGAGGCCCACAGCGAGGTTGACCGCGATCGTGCTCTTGCCCACGCCGCCCTTGCCCGCGCCGACCGCCACGATGTGCTTCACGCCCGGGAGCGGGTTGTTCGCGGCCGCGGCCTGCTGGGGCGTGGGCTTGGTCGGCGCGGCGAAGTCGACCTTGAGCTCCTTGAAGTCCTTGCCCAGCTCGAGCAGGGCCTTGAGCGTCTCGCGCTTGATCGCGTCGATGACGCCCTGGTCCTGCCCGGCGTGCTCGATGGTGAGGCTGACCAAGCCGTCGCAGATCGCGACGTTCTTGACGCGGTTGAGCGTGACCAGGTCGCGGTGCAGCTCCGGGTCGTTGACCTTGCGGAGCTGGCGAAGCACGTCGTCCTTGGTGATGGGCATGGCGGGGTCCTAAAACCGGGCAAGGGGGCGGGGCGAAAAGTCGGGGAGAGGATGATAGTGCTCCGATAGCGCCCGAGCGAACCGGCGACTTTCCGGCCCCACAGCGGCAAGTCAGGCAATAATCAGGGGACTCCGCCGTTTTTCAGGGGAAGCGTGCGACGCCTGGAGAAAACGCCCGACAGCGCCCCCGCTCGACTGCCGGCAAAGCCGGGGCCGAAATGAGCCGATAACTCCAGGCTGGAATGCCCGCATCCACCGCCCGACTCCGCCTTCGTTGACACTCGCCCCGACCGTTCTCCCCTCCCACCCTTGAAGGAGATTCGACCATGGCCACCCGCAACTGGACTCTCACCGTCGCGCGTTCCGCCTCGCTTGCGGCCGTGATGTTCGCCGGCACGTCGTTCGCGATGGCGGAGGACGCCAAGGTCCTCGCCGGCCCCAAGCCCGGCGCGCCAACCACGCAGCCCCGCGAGAACGGCTTCGGCAAGGACCGCCACCCCGCCGGCGAGTTCATGCACGACACCCTCAAGGACCTGAACCTCACGCCCGACCAAGAGACGAAGGTCAAGGCGATCTTTGCCGAAGCCAAGACCAAGCACGAAGCCTGGCGGACCGCCCACGGCGCCGAGGCCGACGCGCTCAAGGCCCAGGTGAAGGCCGCCCGCGAGGCCAAGGACGAGGCCAAGCTCAAGGAGCTGCGGCCGAAGGTCGACGCCCTGATGGCCGACATGCCCAAGCCCAAGGACGTGGTGGACAAGGTCCGGGCCGTGCTCACGCCCGAGCAGCAGACGAAGTTCGACGCGAAGGTCGCGGCCGAGCGCAAGGAGATGATGGAGAAGCATCCCGGCATGGGCCCGGGCATGGACGGCGAGCACAAGCGCAAGCACGACGGGGCGGGCAAGCCCGACGGCGTGTCGAAGCCCGCGGACGGCGCGAAGCTCAAGCTCTGAGCGGATCGACTTCCGAATTTCAACAACACCAAAGCCCAGGCACCGCGTGCCTGGGTTTTTCTTTTTCAATTGTGGGAGGGAGCCTCGCGTGAGGAGGACTACTGCACCAACCCCTTGGTCAGCCGCATGAAGGCCGTCTCGAGGTTCACCTTCTCCTCCTCGAGGCGGGTCAGGCGGAACCCGCCGGTGATGAGCCGCTCGGCGATCAGCGAGGCGTCGCCGCGCTGCGGGTCGAGGCCGACCTGCAGGTGGCCGTCGGCGGCCTCGACGGAGACCACGCCCGGGAGCGTGCGGATCAGCTCGCCCGCGTCGACCTGCCTCTGGGCGACCGCGACGTTGAGCACCAGCCCCACGCGGGCCCGCTCGACGATCTCGCGCACGCTGCCCATGAAGATCATCTGCCCGCGCTCGATGATCCCGATCTTCGAGCAGAAGTCGGCCAGCTCGAGCAGGATGTGCGAGCTGATCAGGATGGTCTTGCCCATCCGGTGCAGCTCCTTGAGCAGCTCGCGGATCTCGATGCGGGCCCGGGGGTCGAGCCCCGAGGCCGGCTCGTCGAGCAGCAGCACCTTGGGGTCGTGCAGCAGCACGCGGGCGATGCTCAATCGCTGCTGCATGCCGCGCGAGAGCGTGTTCACCTCGGCGTCGGCCTTGTAGGCCATGTCGGTCAGGGCCATCACGTCGTCGATGACCTGCTGGCGCCGCTGCCCGTGGATGTTGTAGGCGGCGGCGAAGAACTCAAGGTACTCGCGGACGACCATGTCCTCGTAGGAGCCGAAGTAGTCGGGGACGTAGCCGATCATCCCGCGGACCTGGCGTGCGTTGACCGGGCCGACGGAGAGGCCGCCGACGCGGGCCTCGCCCCAGGTGGGCTTGAGGAGCGTGGCGAGGATCTTGATGGTGGTGGTCTTGCCCGCGCCGTTGGGGCCGATGAAGCCGAAGCACTCGCCCTCCTCGATCTCGAGGTTGAGGTTGTTGAGGGCCATCACGTCGCCGTACCGCCGCGTGAGGTTGACGGTCTGGATCATCGGCATGCGTTGGACCGATTCGGTTGGGCCCCGGGAAGCGGGCGGGGTGGCGGAAGCTTGGAACAACTCGCGGGGGATTATAGAGATCGGCGCTCGTGCCTGGCGCCGCACGTCATCGTCGCACGCCTCAATCCAACGGCCCGATCCAGCGCACCGTCGTCCACCCCTCCGCCGCGACCGTCCGGCCGTCGACGCTGAGCGGAATGGGGAACGGCCCCTTGTCGAGGTGCCCGATCAGGATCAGCCGCGGCAGCGCGAGCAGCGGCGTGAGGTCGAGCTCGCGCCCCACCGTCCGCACGCACCCGTACGGATCGGCCTTGTAGATCTCGGTGCGGTCGTTGAACGCGTAATACGGCGGGGGCAGGTTGCTGTAGAACGACAGCATCTCGATCAACTGGATGATCCGGTCGTCCGGGGCCCGCACGCCCAATGTCGCCGTCGCCTCCAGCCCGGGCTTGAGCACGTGGGAGAGGTCGCCCAGCAGGCCCTTGGGCGGGACGTAGCTCAACTTCTGCTTCTTGGGGTCGGAGGGGTCTGAAGCGTATTTCGCTGGGACGCAGAGAAAGTCGGCCTCGGCGGGCTGCTTGATCTCCAAGTCCTTCTCCGGGGCCCAGGAGCCGATCTTCCAGACCATCGGCTCGGTGCGTCCGTTGGTGTAGATCGCGATCACGTCTCGCAGCGTGCCGGGCAGGTTGTGGACCAGCTTGCCCCGGGGCCAGCCGTTCTCGATGCGCAACTTCCCGCGCGGGAGGCCCCACTTGGCCCCGAGGAACTTCTCCTCCTCGAGCAGGTAGCCCAGGAAGTTGATCTCCAACGGCTTGGCGGTGGCGCGGAAGGGGAACCGCACCTTGCCGGGCGACACCGCGGGGACGGTGTATCGCTCGGGGTCGATGAAGGCGGATTCCTCTCCGCCCGGCAAGCCGGGGGCGGCCAGCAGCGAACTGCTCTCTTCGGTGCGCGAGGGGTCGACCGCCACTTCGATTTTTCCGTGTGCGGGCACGAAGAGCGAGAGCCAGCTGTGGGCCCGGACCAGGCCGGTGCCGCCGTCGATGTCGAGCACGGTGAGGTGGGCGATCCCCGCGGTGCGCTGGCGGAGCATGGCCGCCCCGCTCCAAGCGACGACGGAGAAGACCGCGACGACGGCGACGAACAGGAGCCACGTGTGCCGGGAGATCCCGCGGGCCTTGGCGAGCCCGTAGCCGCCGGGACCCGCAGCCAGCCAGTAGATGCCGAAGAAGATGATCGCGATCGCCAGCGGACCGCCCGCCGCCTCGGCCATGCTCACCAGCGGCGGGATGAGGGCCTGGTCGATCTCGGCGGTGTGACGGTCGCGCGGCTGGGCCATGCGCCCCGCGGCCTGCTCCTCGTCGACGTATTGCTGCCGGAGCGCCGGGGCGCGCCAACGGAGGATCGTGTTCCAGAACTGGTCCCCGTTGGGGAGGTTCATGCGCGCGAGCCGGCGGTCGGTCAGGTCGATCCCGATGAGCGTGACCCGCCCCATCCCGAACTGGTGCGTCACGACGATCGGCACCTCTTGCCGCCCGGCCGCAGCGGCGATGCCCAAATTCGGCAGCGGCTTGGCTGCGTCCGAAGCTTCGCCTTCGCCCTCACCTGGATCAGGCGGGCGATACTCGGCCGAGAGGACCACCGTCGCCTTGCCCGTGGGCAGGAGAGCCTTGGCATCGATCTTCAGCCGCTCCTGGGGCGAGCCGAGCCAGAGCGGCGTGGGCAGGTCGTGCAACGTGGTGGGCGCGACGGGCGGGAGCAGGTCGCGCAGCGGCGAGGCTGGCCACGGGTCGGCGAAGACGGGCAGCGAGACGATCAAGTGACCCCCGCGCCGGACCCACTGGCGCAGCGCCTCGGCCGAGTCGGGCGAGAGGTCGGGCGAGCCGGGATCGCCGCCGTTGGGCGACCAGATGATCGTCTGGACGAGGGCCAGGCCCTGCCAGCGGTCGGGGATCGACTTGAGCTCCAGCCCGCTGATGAACCGGGCCTTCTCGTGCTGCGTGGGAGCGAGGGTGTAGATGTCGAGGCCGCGCAGCACCGTCCCGACGATGGCGACGACCCGCTCGTCGGACTGCACGAGCCGGTCGGAGGTCGCCGCCCCGGCGAAGGGCTCGATCGACTGGCTGGCGAGCAGGCGGTCGGTCGCGGCGTCGATCACCTGGAACCGCCAGATCTCGTGCGACTCCTTCTTGACGATGCGCGGGACGGCGTAGAGCCAGACCTGCTGCTTGCGCGAGGGCGTGAGGGTGACGACGCGCTCCCACGCGGCCGACTCGCCGTCGAAGTCGACCAATTCCCAAGTGCAGCGGACCTTCCGCGGCTGGGAGCCGTGGTGGTCGATGGTGATGAGCACCGGCGTGGCGGAGCTGCGGCGGACGATCCCGCCCAGCCCGATGCCGGCGTTGGGGATCTCCAGCGTCACCTCGCCCGACTGGACGCTGGCCTGCACGGCCACCGGCACGGGGGTCGGCGCGTCGGGCTGCGCCGCTGCGATCCCCGTCGAAAGGAGCGTGGCCGCGAGCAGCAGCGCGAGCCCGGACCTTCGCGGAAGGCGGGAGGCGCGGCGTGCGAGGAATGCGACGAGACGGTTTCCCGGAGCCATGCCAAGAGTCTAGCGACCCCGCGACAGGAACGTCGCTGCGTTGACGCCGCCGTCACACGCGGCAAGGACGTCGCAGACCTGCGCATGAATTCCCGTCCTGCCAGTCCCGCCGGGATCGGTTGAAGCCGATCGGCGTTCCGAGCCGATAACTCTTGCATGAGCTTCGCGGCGTTCGAGCAAAACTGGCTGACCTTGGCCTTCATGGCCATCCTGCTCTACGCGCTGGTCACCTGCGTGCTGGCGACGCTGGCCTCGCAGTACCGCCATTCGGTGTCGGTCCACGACCGCCTGCGCGAGTCGCAGGAGCTTCGCCGCCGGTATGTCGAGGCGATCAAGCTGCGCAACGCAGCCAAGGGTTGAGCCCACGCCGCTTCGCGCGGCTCCCCTCCGAAACCGACATCACACAGGCGAATGAAATGCCGGCGAACCCTCGTCTTCGGACGCTGGTAAACTATCCGCCATGTCCACCCTGATCATCACCGGAGGCCGGGTCATCGACCCCGCCAACCAACTCGACCGCGTCGCCGACGTCGTCCTCGAGGACGGCAAGGTCCGCCAAGTCGGCAAGCTCTCCAAGCCCCCCGCGGGCGTGGCCGTCCTCGACGCCTCGGGCTGCATCGTCTCCCCCGGGCTGATCGACATCCACGTCCACTTCCGCGAACCCGGGCAGGAGGAGAAGGAGACGATCGCCACCGGCGCGGCCGCGGCCGTCAACGGGGGCTTCACCTCCGTCTGCTGCATGCCCAACACCAACCCGGCGATCGACGACGACAGCCGGATCGAGTTCGTCTACCACCAGGCCGCCCGCGCGGGCATGGCCAACGTCTTCCCCGTCGGCGCGATCACCAAGGGGCGGCACGGCAAGGAGCTGGCCGAGATCGCGCTGATGTCGGCCAGCGGCGCGGTGGGCTTCTCCGACGACGGCGTCGCGGTCGCCTCGGCCTCGGTGATGAACAAGGCCCTCTCGTACATCGCGATGACCGGCAAGGTCATCATGCAGCATTGCGAAGACCCGGAGCTGGGCGGGGGCGTGATGAACGCCGGGGCGCTGGCGACGAGGCTGGGGCTCGCCGGCTGGCCCCGCGTCGCCGAGGAGCTGATCATCCAGCGCGACATCCTCCTGAACCTCAGCCAGAACATCGGCGCCCGCTACCACGTGCAGCACCTCTCCAGCGCGGGCAGCGTCGAGCTGATCCGCCGGGCCCGGACCGAGCTCTTCGGGCAGGCCCACATCACCGCCGAGGCCAGCCCGCACCACCTGCTGCTCACCGAGGACTCCTGCGCGACCTACGACACGATGTTCAAGATGAACCCGCCGCTCCGCACCAAGCGGGACATCGAGGCCCTGCTCAAGGGCATCCAGGACGGCGTCATCACCATCCTCGCGACCGACCACGCCCCGCACACGCAGGAGGAGAAGGAGCTCGAGTTCGCCGCGGCGCCGTTCGGCATCCTGGGCCTCGAGTGCGCCTTGCCGCTCTACGCCCGGGCGCTGGTCGAGCCGGGCGTCATCGATTGGCCGGCGATGCTGGCGATGATGACCGTCAACCCCGCCCGGCTCTGCACGCTCGCGGGCAAGGGCGACCTCTCCGTGGGCAGCGACGCCGACGTGACGATCATCGACCCGCGCGAGGCCTGGACCGTCCGCGCCGCCGACTTCAAGAGCAAGAGCCGCAACTGCCCCTTCGAGGGGTGGAACGTCACCGGGCGCGCGGTCGCGACCATCGTCGGCGGCGACGTGAAGCTCTGCCGCGACACCGCCCGCCTCCGCGGCCGGGAACGCCGCGCCCCGGGTCGGGCCCTCGCCTCCTCGCGCCGCGGGCGGAGCCTGCCCAAGCCCCCGCCCGACCGTCCCACTTCCCGCAAACGTTGAACCGGTTCCTCCTCACCCAGCCTGACCCAACCATGACCACCGCCGCACCCGCAACTTCCCCCGGCCTCGCCCCCGCGCAGCTCGACGCCTACCAGCGCGACGGCTACGTCGTCCTCCCCGGGCTGATCGATCCCGCCGAGTGCGACGCCGTCGTCGCTCACATGGCCGACCAGGCGGCCGGGCGGCGCAAGGTCGCCGGCATGCCCGCCATCGACACGAGCAAGCCCAACTGGGGCCGCACGCACAACCAGCATCTATATGACCCCGTCGCCATGGGCATGCTGCTGCACCCCCGGCTCCGCCGCCCCCTCGCCGACGCCTGCGGCGGCGCGGTCGACGGCGTGCAGACGATGTACTTCTGGCAGGGCTCCGAGCAACGCCGCCACCAAGACCAGTACTACCTCCCGGGCTGCTTCTCCGCGTGGATCGCCCTGGTCGACGTCAGCCCCGAGAACGGGACGATCTGGGTCCAGCCCGGGTCGCATCTCCGCAAGCTCGTCACCGCCCGCGACTTGCAGGACGCACCGGACAAGCCCAAGCCGCTCTTCGGCTCGCACTACGACGAGGCCGTCGACGCCCTCTATGAGCAGAATCGCGCCGCGGGCCTCTCGGCCGACGTACCCGCCATCGCCCGCAAGGGCGATGTGGTGATCTTCCACGGCAAGTTGATCCACCGCGGCGGCCCGGTCGGGAAGCCCGGCTCGTTCCGCCACGTCATGGCGAACCACTACATCCCCAACGATTTCGACGGCTGGCCCCACGAAGGCTGGCCTCGCTTCACCTTCGACGGCATCCGCCGGCTGACCAAGCCGCTTGCTGTGGCCTGAACGCTGTTTTTTTGGTCGCGCCGACCGCGATTTTCACGCTCAGATCGGGCTCGCGGTACGAATCCTCAATTGATTGACGCTATGGAAGAGGGGTGATACCGTGCCTCGGCAGGTACGCCCTTCGGTGGTTTTCTCGCGCCCTCCCCGCCGGCGCGGCCATCTCGGTGCAGCCTTCCACGCAGTCAATACCCCGCCACGACCGGAGGCATGATGTCCGGCGTGATCCTCAGGAGTCCATCCTCATGGCTGACTCGGCCACTTCCTCCCTCGCGGCCGCCCCGTCCTCCGTCACCTCGGCCGACATCCAGGCCGCGGAAGCGGTCGCCAAGGCCCACCGCCACCTGATCGAGCAGATGGGCCGGGTGATCGTCGGGCAGACCGAGGTCGTCGACCTGCTCGTGCTGGGCCTGCTCTGCCAAGGCCACTGCATCCTGGAGGGCGTCCCGGGCCTCGCCAAGACCCTGATGATCTCCAGCCTCGCCCGCCTCCTCTCGCTCGACTTCGGGCGCATCCAGTTCACGCCCGACCTGATGCCCTCCGACATCACCGGCACCGAGATCCTCGAGGAGGACACTTCCACCGGCAAGCGCGTGATGCGCTTCGTCAAGGGCCCGCTCTTCGCCAACATGATCCTCGCCGACGAGATCAACCGCACCCCGCCCAAGACCCAGGCCGCCCTGCTCCAGGCGATGCAGGAGTTCCACGTCACCGCCGCGGGAGTGAGCTACCCGCTCGACCGCCCCTTCTTCGTGCTGGGCACGCAGAACCCCATCGAGTCGGAGGGCACCTACCCGCTGCCCGAGGCCCAGCTCGACCGCTTCATGTTCAAGATCAAGGTCGACTACCCCACGCTCGAGCAGGAGATCGACATCGCCCTGTCGACCACCGGCAAGAAGCACGACGAGCTCCAGCCCGTGCTGACCAAGGCCCAGATCATCGAGATGCAGCAGGTCGTCCGGCGGGTGCTCGTCGCCCGCCCGGTCGCCGCCTACGCGGTGCGCCTCGTCCGCGCCACCCGCCCGGCCGACAAGGCCAACCCCGAGTTCATCCGCCACTACCTGACTTGGGGCGCCGGCCCCCGCGCCTGCCAGGCGCTCTTGCTGGGCGGCAAGGCCCGGGCCCTGCTCGACGGGCGGACCAACGTCTCGATCGACGACATCCGCTTCGTCGCCAAGCCGGTGCTCCGCCACCGCCTGGTGACCAACTTCACCGCCGAGAGCGAGAACATCTCGACCGACGACGTGATCGACCAGCTCATCCGCGAGCTGCCCGAGATGGCGTGATCGCGGGACTCGTGCATCGCCGCCCCGCCGTCCGCGCCTGAAGCCCACGCCCGTCGCCAAAGCCCGCCCCTCAATTCCGCCACGTAGCGCTCCACCATGGCCGAACCCAAGAACCTGCTCGACCCCAAGCGCCTCGCCCGCGTCTCCAAGATGGAGATCGTCGCGCGGCAAGTCGTCGAGGGGTTCGTCTCGGGCAGGCACCCCAGCCCCTACTTCGGCTCGAGCGTCGAATACGCCGACCATCGCCCGTACACCATCGGCGACGAGATCCGCACCATCGACTGGAAGCTCCTGGCCAAGACCGACAAGCACTACATCAAGCTCTTCGAGGAGCAGACCAACCTCCGCTGCACCATCCTGCTCGACACCTCCAAGTCGATGTCGACCGGGACCGAGATCACCAAGGCCCACTACGGCAGCCACCTCGCCGCGGCGCTGGCGTACCTGATGCTCGGGCAGAACGACGCCGTCGGGCTCGCCCTCTTCGACAGCCAGGTGCGCGAGTTCCTCCCCGCGCGGACCA
Source organism: Planctomycetota bacterium (assembly GCA_026386955.1). GTDB lineage: Bacteria > Planctomycetota > Phycisphaerae > Phycisphaerales > Phycisphaeraceae > JAPLMQ01. Next base: position 6,869 of record JAPLMQ010000011.1, on the reverse strand, counting down.
CCGCCAGCCACTTCCGCCGGATGGTCGACCTGATGGAGCACATCACCCCGCGGGCCGACACGGGCATCGGGGCCGTGCTGCACGAGATGGCGGGGCGCACCAAGCGCCGCGGCATGGTCATCCTCATCAGCGACCTGCTCGACGACATCGACGCCATCACCGACGGGCTGGCCCACTTCCGATACAACCGCCACGAAGTGATCGTCTTCCACGTGATGGACCGGGCCGAGCTGACCTTCCCCTTCGACCGGCTCACACGGTTCAAGGACATGGAGGGGCACGCGGCCGTCATCGCCAACCCGCGCTCCGTCCGCGAGAAGTACATCGAGCGGCTCGAGGCCTTCCTCGCCAAGATCAAGCGCAACTGCCTCGAGCGCGGCGTGAGCTACCAGTTCGCCCCCACCGACACGCCCTACGACCAGATGCTCCTGGCCTACCTCGAGCAGCGCCAGCGCATGGCCCGCTTCGGTTGATCTACACCCGGAGCCCCCGGAAACCCCGGAAGCCCTCCCGGAACCCCAGCCCACGCCATGCTCAACCCGCTCCTCCTCTGGTTCCTCCCGCTGGCACTCGTGCCGGTGCTCCTGCACCTGATCACGCTCTATCGCCTGCGCACCGTGGAGTTGAGCACCTTCCGCTTCCTGATGGACTCCTACATCCAGCAGCGCCGCCGGGTGAAGCTGCTGGAGTTCCTGCTCATGCTCCTGCGCACGGCCTTCGTCGCGCTGATCATCCTCACGCTCTCGCGCCCCGTGGTGGAGAAGTTCAACCTCCTCACCGGCAAGACCGGGCGCGACGTCACGATGATCGTCGACGCCGGGGCCAGCATGGGCCTGCGCACGGGCGGCACGACCAGCCTCGAGCGCGCCCAGGCGGCCGCCCGCACCGTCGCCGGCCTGCTCGACACCGAGGACCACATCACGCTGATCCGCGCCGAGGACAAGCCCGAGCGGCTCGTCGCCGGGTTCGCCTCGCAGCAGAAGCCGGTGATCGAGGCGTTGAACAAGATCCGCCCGGGCGTCTCGACGGGGAACATCGCCGCCGCGCTCGAGGAGGCCGTCAACGGCCCGGCGCGGGGCCCGCGCATCATCTACGTCCTGACCGACGCCAACCGCCGCGGCTGGTCGGGCCTCGCGGGCAATCCGCTCACCAAGGGGCTGGGCAAGGAGACGCAGGTCGTGGTCATCAACACCGGCCCGACCGAGCCGGTGGTCAACCTCGCCGTCGTGGGCGATCCGCCCAAGTCGGCCCACGCGATCGCCGGCCTGCCCGTGCTCGTCTCCGCGACGGTGGTCAACTCCTCCGCCACCAAGTCGGCCGACACGGTGCTCTCGGTCTTCCTCGACGACCAGCAGGTCGGGCAGATCAACCTCTCGCTGCAGCCGGGGCAGAAGGTGACGCGCACGATCCCGCTCGCCCCCTCGCGCCCGGGGCTGGTCAAGGGGCGGTTCCAGCTCCCCGCCGACGCCTTCCCCGACGACGACTCGTTCCTCTTCACGCTCAACGTCGAGCCGAAGCTCAACGTGGTGATCGCCACGCCCCCGCCGCCCCCCGCGCCGGGCAGCCCGTCCGACCTCTTCATCCGCCGGGCCCTGACGGCCCCGCTCGAGACGCGCTCGACCGTCGGCGCGGTCGCCTCGCTCAAGCCCATCGCCGCGGCCTTGGAGATCAACACGGTCCCCTTCGCCTCGCTGACCGACCCGATGCTCGCCGCCGCCGACGTGCTGATCCTCTCCGACGTGCCGATCGACGCCGGCCTGGGCCCGCGCCTGCGCCGCTTCGTCAACGAGGGCGGCGGCCTGCTGATCTTCCCGGGCCCGTCCGTCCTCCCCGAAGCCTACGGGCAGTTCCTCTTCGCCGAGCCCCGCACGCCGCCCGACCCCAAGGCCGGGGTTAACGCCCTGGGCTTCCTCGCCGCGACAGGCAACCCCGACGACGAAGCGGGCTTCCAGCCCATCACCTCCATCGACCTCAACCACCCCGTCCTGAGCGCCTTCTGGAAGACGGGCGAGTCGACCTATTTCTCCGGCACGCGGCTCTACCGCTACTTCCCGATCCGCCTACCCTCCGCGCCCGCGCCGCCCACCGAAGTGAAGAGCGCGACTCCGCCGCCCGCGGCTGCGCCCACGCCTGCCGTTCCGGGGGCCGCCGTTCCGGGGGCCGCGCGCCCCAAGCGCAAACCCTCGCCCGTCACCGTCGCCCCGCTGGCCGACGCCTCGCGCCCGACCGTGCTCATGCGGCTGTCGGACCGCACGCCGGTGCTGGTCGAGACGCGCATCGGCGAGGGCTCGGTGATGCTCGCGGGCTTCGCCGCCACGCCCGATTGGTCGAACGTCCCCCTGCGCGGGGCCGAGTTCGTCCCCATGCTCCTGCGCAGCGTGGCCCACCTCCGCCGCGAGTCGGCCGCGATGACGCCCTCGACTGTCCGCCCGCACGAGCCGGCCCCGATCCGTGTCGCCGGCCGCTTCGCGCAGGCCCTGGTCGAGGTCACCGACCCCGCGGGCAAGCCCAACTCCGTGCCGCTGACACGCTCGGGCAACCAATTCATGGGCGCCTTGATGCAGACCGACAAGAAGGGCTACTACGACGTGCTGGTCTCCCCGCGGTCGCCCGGCGGGCCCGAGCGCATCGACTTGGGCTTCGCGGTGAACCTCGACACCCAGGCCGACTTCAACTCGCTCACCGACGCCCAGATCAAGGGGCTGATGCAGCCCGCGGCGGTCACCATCCTGCGCGGCTCGAGCGACGACCCGATGCTCACCCAGCAGCTCACGCAGAAGCGAGAGGTCTGGCGCACGCTCATCTGGGTGATGTTCGCGGTGATCGGGCTGGAGTTCTTCCTCTCGACCCTGCGCCCGCCCGCGGAGCGCCGCGCGGGCTCCGGCACGGGGGCGGGCCCGGGCTTGGCGAATGGCTCCGCGGACAAGGCCGGCGGCAAGGCTTCGTCGCTCGAGCGCGGCGCGGCTGCCCCCGCGCCGCCCCGCAGCTTCGTCAGGCGCCTGGGCGGCAAGCTCGTCGGCGCGGGTGAGGAGAAATGACCATGAGCAGCACTTCGCTCTCCATCCTGGGCGTCAAGGAGATCGAGAAGATCGTCGTGCGCACGCGCTCGCGCGTCCGGCTCTACCGCGTGGTCGCCGGCGCGGGCTGGGCCCTCACCGCGGCGCTGGGGTGGCTGCTGCTCGGCGCGGGGGTCGACCTGCTCGCCCCGCTGCCGATGTCGGGCCGCTGCATCGTCTGGGCCGTCTTCTGGACGCTCGTCGCCGGCCTCGCCGCCCTGGCCGTCTTCTGGCCCGCCGTCCGCCCGCTCCCGCTCTCCGACATCGCCTTCCGCATCGAGCGGGCGCTGCCGGGCATGCACAACCGCTTGGTGACCGTGCTGGACCTCAAGAACCGCACGGAGGCCCACCGCGAGGACTCGGCCGGGTTCGTCGACCGCCTCATCAGCCAGACCTTCCAGCGCCTCTCGAGCTTCCGGGTCGAGCAGGTCGCCTCGCTGCGCCCCGTCCGCAACGGGCTCGCCTCGGCGGCCCTCGTCGTGGGCATCGGCGCCGCGATGCTCTTCGTCTTCCACGAGCGCATGCCCACCGCGCTGGCGCGGATGCTCAGGCCCACCGCGCCGATCGCGCCGGTCTCCTCGGTGGTCTTCCACGCCGAGCCGGGCGACGCCGAGGTGCTCCAAGGCGACCCCGCGTCGATCCGCGTCGCCTTCGACCGCGGACACGCCGACGACATGATGCTCCGCGTCCGCGCCGGCGACGGCGCATGGACGACCTACCCGCTGCAGCCCGACGACGACGGGCGGCTGGCCTTCACCATCAGCGCCGTCGACGCGTCGATCACCTACCAGATCGTCGGCGGGGGCACCTGGACGCGCGAGCACCAGTTGACCATGGTCCGCCGCCCGATCATCCAGACGGTCGACGCGACGGTCCGCCTTCCCGCCTACATGGGCCTGCCCGAGCCCCGAGCCGTGCCGAACGAGGCGACGCAGATCAGTGCCCCGGTGGGCTCGACGGTCGAACTCTCCGCCGACGTCAGCGGCGACGCCGTCCGCGGGCAGATCTCGCTGCTGAAGTCGAACACCAAGAGCGTCGACGCGGTGAACGCCCAGGAGCTGGTCTGGTTCGACGACGACGCCCCGCGCGACGCGGAGCTGACCGGCGCCTGGCAGTGGACCACCGCGCAGGTCCACAGCGGCACGCGGGCCCACACCTTCAACTGGCGCCGCGAGACTTACGGATTCAACACCCGCCTCTCGCCCCTGGCGATGGACCCCGCGAGCGACTTCTTCGTCTACGCCTGGATCGACCCGGAAGAGCCGCCCACCCGCCTGGTGGTGACGATCATCCGCGACAAGCAGCCGATCGCGATGGCCTGGGGCGCCGAGCCCGCGCCGGCGGCCCCCGGCGCGCCCCCCGCGCCCGCCCCCGGGGCGAAACCCGTCGTCCCCGCGGTCAAGCCGCTCTTCACCGCCCCGCTGCCCGAGCCGGGCAAGTGGGTGCGCCTCGAGGTCCCCTTCGCCGCCGACGCCGCCCTCCGCGCCGCCATGGGCGGCTCGCCCACCGCCCCCGCGATGGTCTCGGGCATCACCTTCGAGACCGACCGCGGGCGCGTCGTGCTCGACCGCGTCGGGGCCCTCCGCCGCGTGAAGTCCTCCAACAAGAGCACGACCTACGAGACCCTCGGCACGCTGCCCATGACCCGTGACGAGAAGTCCGGGCGCTGGACCGGCAAGGTCCCCGTCGAGGCCGACGCGATGTACTCCATCGAGTTCTTCAGCGCCCGCAACGACGCCAGCCCGCCCATCAAGCCCATGCCCGTGGTCGCGACGGTCGACCAGCCGCCGGCGGTGATCGTCGAGAAGCCCGGGAAGAGCATCACCATCCCCGAGGCCCAGCCCGTGCCGTTGATGGTCACCGCGCTGGACGACTACGGCGTGGCCGACATCGGCATCCAGGTCGGCGCGACGCCCGACAAGCTCAACGAGCCGCGCTGGCTCGCCCACTTCGACCAGCCCGCGCAGAGCAGGCCCTACCTGGGCTCGATCGACCCGCGCATGATGGCGATCGCGCCCGGCTCGGCCGCGCACTACCGCATCGTCGTGCGCGACCGCAAGGGACAGATCGGGCAGTCGGAGGTCTTCCGCCTCGGCCTCGCCGCCCCCGGCCAGGGTCAGGCCGCCGGCACCGAGAAGGGCATCTCCCCGCTCACGCCCCTGCTCGACGGCATCTCCAAGCTGCTGAGCGTCCAGGGCAAGATCGCCGCGAACGCGCTCGATTTGCTCGGCAACCTGCCCAAGGGCGTCACCCGCAAGATAGAGGACGGCAAGACCGTCAAGCTCCTCAACCCCGACGGCACCGAGGTCACGGCCGAGCAGCTCAAGGAATGGCTCGACAAGCGCTGGGCGGAGATGACGCCCCAGGAGCGCGAGGCCATGCAGAAGCTCGACGCCCAGGCGGCCCAGCAGCGCATCGAGGCGCTGATGCTGGCGCAGAAGATCGACGCCGCCGCGCTCGAGGCCCAGAACTCGGCGATGACGCTCCCGCAGGAGGCACAGGCCCTGCACGCGATGGCCGACCAGGTGCGCGACCTCGCCGCCAAGCAGCCCGAGCCGGGCGAGGCCGGCGCGAAGCCCGACCCCGACGTGCTGGCCCGCCTGCAGGAGCTCGAAACCCTCACGCCCGAGCAGAAGAAGGAGATGGCCGACCTTGAGCGCCAGCTCCAGGACCTCCAGAAGGCCCGGGCCGCGATGGGCGAGAAGCCCGAGGACGCCCAGCAGCAGATGCAGGCCCTGCTCTCCGACATGCAGGCCAACTGGGCGATGAAGCAGATGAGCCAGCTCGACGACAGCCTCGAGAGCGAGCGGGCGAAGCTTGAGAGCCTGCAGCAGCAGGTCGCCAAGCTGCAGGAGGAGACGCGGACCGCCCCGGGCGAGAAGCTCGACAAGATCTCCGATGAGCAGCAGGCCCTCGACGCCAAGGCGCTCGAGACGCTCAAGGAGGCGCAGGACCTCCTGCGCGAGCGCATGGCGGGCAAGCAGGAGGAGAAGGACCCGATGCCGCTCGAGCCCTGGGTCGCCCCGGGCCAGCGCAACACGGCCGACCCCGCCGAGGCCGACACGCCCGAGAAGGACAAGCCCAAGAAGGACGAGAAGAACCTGACGGAGAAGGAGAAGGCGGCCGCAGCCGCAGCCGCGGCCGCGAAGAAGGCCGAGGAGGAGGCGAAGAAGAATTGGTGGGACAAGCCCATCGACCAGCCGCTGATGGGCTCGACGCTGGAGGACGACGCCCGCCGCAAGGCCGACAACCGCCCCGTCGAGGCCGACCCCAAGAAGGCCGAGGCGAACGCGAACGACCCGAAGAGCAACGACCAGAAGGACGCCGAGCCCAAGAACAACGAATCCAAGAACACGGGCAACCACCCCAACACCAGCACCAACGCCTCGTCGCACCAGAACGCCTCGACCAGCTCCGCCACCCCGCGGCAGGCGCTGACCAACCACCAGAGCCAGATGCAGCAGGGCATCGGCAAGAACGTGCAGGCGATGCAGCAGGCGCAGCAGGACCTCAACAAGATGGCCTCGCAGGCGCAGAACCTGATGGACCAGCTCCGCAGCGGGAAGGCCGACGCCAAGAGCGTCGCGCAGCAACTCCAGCAGATGATGAACTCGCAGGGCATGAAGTGGGCGTCGGCGGCGTCGGCTCGCTCCGCGTCGTCGGCGCAGTCCGCCGCGATGAGCGCCGCCGCGGCGAAGGCGGGTTCCAAGAGCGGCGGCAGCAAGGCCTCCAGCGCCAAGGCGGGCGGGGCCAAGCCCTCGGGCGGGCAGTCCGACGCCATCCGCGGCACGCCCCCGCCGATCACCCAGATGG
>JAPLMQ010000177.1 GCA_026386955.1 Planctomycetota bacterium | reverse complement strand
GTGGCTTCGATGGAGCTGCCATCGGGGTGGAATTGGCGGTGGAAGCAGTCATTGAGCGCGGGCAGGCCGACGCTTCGCCAACGCTTCGATTCGGGGAGGAAGTCGAGGCGGAGCGACTCCGTCACCAGCGCGTCGCACTGGCTCATGCGGATGTTGCGGGCCTCGTGGAGCGTGCCGACGAGGTAATCGAGCTTGTCGCGGGCGGAGTCGACGAGGCGCTGGGTGAGCGAGGCGGGGAAGGCGGGGGAAGCGACGACGACGGGGAGGACGCCGAACCAGCCGACGCACTCGGTGTCGCCCAGGGTGTGGGGGATGTCGAGGGCGTTGTAGGTCGGGCCGGGCTTCCAGGGGCGCTCGGGCTCGCGGACGAGCCAAGCCTCGAGGAGGACGGCGGCGGCGCGGGCGTAGCGGTCGTCCTTGGTCTCGCGGAAGGCGCTGGCGAGGCTCGCGAGGTAGTGGATGTGGACGCCGGGGGTCGGGTCGGCGCCCTTGACGACGCGGTCGGCGACGAGGTCGGCCGCGGCGCGCTCGGAGGGCGTGAGCGCGGGGAGGATGTCGCCCCACGCGGCGGTGAGTTTGTTTTCGTTGGCGACGAGCTGTTCGGCGAGGGAGGGCATGGCGGGGGTCCCGGGGGAGATGGGGCGGGTCGCAGGAGAGGCATGTTACACCGAGGGTTCCGCTCGGATGCGCTCATTTCCCGACGCAGAACGTCGCGAAGACGCGGCCAATGACGTCGTCGGGGGCGACGGTGCCGCCGAGGCAGGCGAGGTGGTCGAGCGCGTCGCGCAGGGCCGCCGCGATAAGTTCGGGGCGGGCGAGCGTGCGGCTGCCGCGCTGCGGTTCGAGGAGTTGGACGCCTTCGTCGAGGCGGGCGAGGGCGTCGCGCAGCTCGTCGTGGTGACGCGGCTGGAGGGCGAGCGTCTCCGCGGCGAGGCTCACGCCGCGGTTGCCGACGTGGGTCGCGATGGCGGTGCGCAGGGCGTCGAGGCCCGCGCCGGTGCGGGCGCTGACGGCGAGGTCGAACGTGCCGGATCTCGACGAGGTCGGGGAGGCCGGCGCGAGGTCGGCCTTGGTGCGGACGCGGAGCGTCGTCCGGGCGTGGGGGGGCGAACCGGTTTGGATGAGAGTCGCACCGAGGCCGGGGTCGCGGTCCGTTGCGGATTCCTCCGCGAGGCCATCGTCGATGGCGAGGATGAGGTCGGCCGCGTCGATCGCCGCCCGCGCCGCCTCCTGGGCTTGGGCGTCGATCGCGGTCATGGGCGCGTCGAGCCCGGCGATGTCGACGAGCATCACCTCCTGCTTGAGCCCGTCGCGGCCCGGGAGCGTCAGCGGCTCGGCGAGGACGTCGCGCGTCGTGCCGGGCGTCGGGCTGATGACGGCCCGCGTCCGGCCCAGCAGGGCGTTGAAGAGCGTGCTCTTGCCGGCGCTGGGCGGGCCGGCGAGCACGACGCGCGGGAGCGACTCCAGCGACGCCCATGACTCGCTCTGGCGCAGCGTGGCCGCGAGTTCGTCGCGCAGCGCGATGAGCCGGGCGAGCAGCGGCGCGGGGGCGATGGGCGTGACGTCGTCCTGGTCGACGAAGTCGATGCCTGCTTCGACCAGCGCGAGCAGGTTGGCGACGCGGTCGACCAGGCTGGCCGCGAGCGATCCGAGCCGGCCCTGTCGCAGCATGGCGGCGGCGCGGAGCTGGGCGTCGCTGGTCGCGGCGATCGTCGCGGCGACGCCCTCGGCCTGCGTGAGGTCGAGCTTCCCGTTGACGAAGGCCCGGAAGGTGAACTCCCCCGGCTCGGCCCGGCGGGCACCGAGGTCGACGATCCGGCGGACGAGGCGTTCGAGCAAGGCGGGGGTGGGGTGGGTGGGGGGGGTGGCGGCTCTGGCCGTTGTCGTCGTGTTGACGGGGAGATGCAGACGACACGGGGCGAGGGTGCGTTCCGCGGGCGCGGCGGGTTTGATTGAGGTGGATGGGCCGCGGTCGCCCGAGTCGATGAGTTGCCGGAGGATCGTCCGCGTCCGCGGCCCGCTCAGCCTGACCAGCCCGCGGGCCGATCGGCCCGGAGGCGAGCTGACCGCGACGATCGTGTCGTCGAGCCGGGAGGTCCGGGCGGGGCCGGGGAGGGGCATGCGGAGGCTCGGATCAATGGCGACCGGCTAACGTTCTGGTGCCACATGTCATCGTACTCGTGACATGTGCCGGTCAGCCGCGGGCTCAGGGTGTTCCGTCGATCTCGCGAGGAATTTGCGAGAAGCCCATGATTCAAGGCGTTTCAATGCCTTTGCGAGAAGTGCGCCAAGCGTGTTCCGAAGACACATGTCACGAGTACGCTTACATGTGGCACCAGACAATGCAGACCGTGCGGCCACACCGCCGGTCCATGCGGTCCTCGGCCTTGCGCTGCTGCTCGTCCATCATCTGGGCGGCCCGCTCGGAGAACTTGGCCATGAGCTTGCCGAAGAAGCCATCCGGCTTGCCCGGCTTGGGCGGCTTGAAGAGTTCCCCGCGGGCCTCCTCCTGCTTGATGTGCCGGCGGACCAGGTAGCTGTCGACGATGCCCGCGCCGGTCGAAGCGAGGATGTAGAGCGTCAGGCCCGACGGGGCGGCGTAGAGCAGCACCGGCCAGAGGACCGACATCCACTTCATCATCTTCTGCTGCTGGGCCGCCTGTTCGTTGGCCGGGGGAGGCATGGTGTATTGCTGCTGGACGAAGAAGACCACCGCCATGAGCATCGGGATGATGTTGAGCGCGGAGAAGTCGATGTAGTTCAGCAGGAAGACGTTGTAGGTGATCGGGTGCGGGGCGAACTGGATGAAGTGGTCGGCCGAGGAGAGGTCGGCGAGGAAAGTCCACTTGCCGCCGCTGATCTTCTGGAAGACGCCGTAGAACGCGGGCTGGTGGCGCAGCTCGATGGCGTAGTAGAGCATCGCGTAGAGGGCGATCCAGATGGGCATCTGGAGGAACATGGGCAGGCAGCCGAGCATGTTGAAGGGGTTGATGCCCTTCGCGCGGTAGAGGGCCATGATCTCGCTGTTGAGCCGCTGCTGGTCGTCGGCGTACTTCTTCTTGATCTTCTCGAGCTCGGGCTGGACGGCCTGCATCTGCTTGCCCAGCCGCGCCATCTGGATCTGCGAGCGGCGGGTCAGCGGGTGGAGGCAGGCGCGGACGACGATGACCAGGACGATGATCGAGACGCCCCAGTCGAAGGTCACGCTGTGGATGGCGTTGAGGAACCAGAGCAGCCCGTGGGCGAGGGGCTGGAAGGTGCAGAGCGTGCAGCCGAGCTGGTAGACGATGACGTTCTTGAGGTGGAGGAAGGACCAGGGGTCGGCGCCGAGGATGTGCGGGTCGCGCGGGCCGGCGTAGAGGTTGACGTCGAGCCGGGCGGTGGAGTCGGCGGCGAGGGCGATGGGACGCGAAGTGAGGACGGTCACCATTTGGCGGTCGTCGGTCTGCCCCTTCACGCCGGTGACGTGCACGTCCGCGGCCGCCCAACTGCCGGAGTTGCCGTACCACGGCTCAGGCGTGGGAGCCCCCGCCACGGGCGTGACGACAGGCGTGGCGGCGACGGCGAAGTAGCGGTTGACCGAGGCGAACCAGAGCGGCTCGGCCTTGGGCGGCAGCGCCGGGTTGGGCCAGAGCGTGGGCGTGCCGGCGGCCTTGGCGTCGAGCACCGCGGCGCGGGCGAAGAAGCCCTTCTCCGTGTAGAGGTGCGTGCGCGTGGGGTCGTAGCCCATGTCGTAGTAGCCGACGACCAGCGAGCGGTGGTCGCCCATGTAGCTCGCGTCGTCGTTGGGCAGGTCGCCCGGGCCGTTCTGCTCCCAGACGATCTCCATCGGGCGCTGCGTGAGGTTGACGATCTCCTGATGGGTCTGCAGGGCGTAGCTCTTGGGGTCGAGCCGGTAGGTGCGGCGGACGCGGGCGATCTCGCGGTCTTCGGCGTCGACGATGGTGAGGCTGTAGACGGCCTCGCTGAAGGGGCCGACGAGCGGGGCGGCGGGGTCGCGGTCGCGCGTCGTGCGGTAGGCCGAGGGCGTCTCGAGCTTCCACGCGGCGACGGAGAGGTCGACCGGCCGGCGGTCGATGTAGAGCGCCCGCGCGGCCATGGGGAAGATGAACTCCTTGCGCGTCGTTCCCGACGCCAGCACCGCCGTCTGGACGGGGTAATGCGTCTTGTGCAGCGCGGCGACGGCGTAGTCGGTCAGCTTGATCTCGAGGACCGAGGCGCCGAAGGCGGAGAGGTCGGCCTCCATGCGGTAGCCGGTGGCGGGGTCGAGCGACCCGAGCGTGGCCACGCGGGCCTCGGGCTCGGAACTGGCGTGGAGCGCGGCGGCGGGGGGGGCCGGGGCTGCGGCGGAGATCGAAGGCTGCGTCGAGGTGGGCGCGCTGGCGCTGCCAGCCTCTGACGGCATCGTCGTGGGCGAGGCGGCGCCGTCCGTGGGCGCGGCCGGCGCGACGATCGCCGCGGGTTGGGTGGCGGCAGGCTTGCCCTGCGACCCGGGGGTTCCGGCGGTTCCGGGGGCGGGGGTCAGCGGCGGCGGTGCGGATCCTTGGAAGACGGTGGAGACGATGAAGATGCCGGCGACGGCCGCTGCAAGCAGCACCGCCAGGCGGATCAACTTCTGATTCGGGTTCGCGTTTGGCTCAGCCACGTCGAATGGGTTCCGGTCGGGGGGAATCGGGGGAGGAGCGAAGAGCCGCAGTATAGAGGAACGCGCCCTCGCCCGCGATTCCACGGCCAAGCGCATCTGTATAGTGCATCTGGATAAGATCAGTCCTTTGCCGCTCGATCCCGAATCCTAGGCCGGAAACCCATCTCGGAGCCGTCCCCCCATGTTCCAAGCCCGCGAACTCGACCATGTCGCCCTGGCGGTGAGCGACGCCGACCGCTCGATCAAGTTCTACACCGAGGTGCTGGGCTTCATCCCGATCCCGCGCCCCGCGGCCTTCACCTTCCCGGGCGCGTGGCTCAAGATCGTCGGCAACCAGTCGGTCCACATCATCGCGGGCGAGAACGCCCAGGGCGTCGGCGGCTCGCGCGGCAACCACTTCGCCGTCGCCGTCGACTCCATCGACAAGGCCCAGGCCCAGCTCAAGGCCAAGGGCATCACGTTCACCGGCCCGCACGACAGGCCCGACGGCGCGAAGCAGATCTTTTTCCAAGACCCCGACGGGCACACGATTGAGCTCTGCATGCTGCCGCAGGGGTGAGGCGAACCTGGTGAAGCCAAGCCCACTGATCCCGACGGTACCCCG
>JAPLMQ010000277.1 GCA_026386955.1 Planctomycetota bacterium | reverse complement strand
TTGATCGCCTGGCGTTTCATCTCGCGCTCGGCCAGGTTGTTGTCGATGGCCACGGCTCCGTCGGCGGCGAAGACGCAAAGCGGCTCCCACTGGTTGAGGGCGTAGCCGATGGCCTGGGCCACGGGGTGCTTGGGCAGGAGCTTGTCGCGCCAAGCCAGGAGCTTCCCGCGCAGCGTGTCGAGCACGGGCCGGCTCTCACGCTGACGCAGGGACAGCCGGTCGGCGCAAGAGAAGCCCTTGCCCTGCGCCTCGATGGCGAAGAGCCTGCCGATGAGGGTCAGCGCCTCGCCGGTGATCGCCGGGTCGAGGCCCTGGCAGTCGACGAACTTCCTGCGGGCGTGGGCCCAACAGCCGGCCTGGGTGATGGACTTCTCCACGCAGATGCCGTCGTAGCCGCCGTAGGCGTCGGCCTGCAACACCCCCTTGAAGTCACGGAGGAACTTCGCCGGGCCGTCGCGGGTGCGACTGAGGGTGAAGTCGAAGACGTTGTAAGGATGCGCCTCATCGCCGGTGTAGACCCACATGCGCGCCTGCTTGGTTTTCTCCGGGGCCAGCATGGGCATGACGGTGTCGTCGGTGTGGACCACGTGCGATTGCAGCACCCGCTGCACCATGCGGTCGTGGAGCGGCCTGACCAGGTCGGCCACGTCGCCGGCCCAGACACACATCGTCGAGCGGTCGATCTCGAAGCCGTTGCGGGCGAAGATGTTCTCCAGCCGGTAGAGCGGGAGGAAGTCGGAGAACTTGCTGGTGATGACGTAGGCCAGCAGCCCCGGCCCGGCCATGCCCTTGTCAATGGGCGCCCCCGGAAGTTTTTCCGCCGTGACGATCTGCGGGTTCTCGCCGTTGGGCTCGCAGGCGGGGCAGGCGTACTTCAAGCGGACGTGCTCGATGCGTTGGAAGGAAGCCGGCAGGTACTCGACCTGCCAACTGCTCTCCTGGCCGATCGGCTTGCGCATCGTCTGGCAGCAGGGGCAGGGCTTGGCTTCCGGGGGCAGGTCGTGCACCTGCCGCGTCATCGGCAGCTTGTCGAACAGGGCCAGGTCGCGCCGGCCCTTCCGGGGGCGCACGCGACGAATCATCTGCGGATCGATCGGCTCGGGTGAGGGGGCATCCGGGGGCAGCAGAGCCGCATCCACCGGCCGCTTCTCCAGAGCGACGGCGAACTCAAGCAGCAACTGGCTCGGCTCGACCCGGTCGGCCCGCGGGCCGTAGTAACGCTTGCGCAGAAGCTCCAGCTGGTGGGCCAGCCGCAGCTTCTCGAGTTCCAGTTGCTGACGGGTCTGCTCCCACTCCTGCCGCGCCCGCTCCAGCGCCGAGATCCGCACATCGCGCTGCTGCGCCAACTCCACCACCAGCCGCTTGAGCGTGGCCGGATCGTCGGGCAGGGATTGGAGGATCGCATCGTCCATGACGCTTGATGGAACTTACGCGCCAGGAGCCCCAGGGTTCGTACGGGCCGCGCGATTCACGAAGGATTTTTTGCATCCTTCCGCCGGTAGCGCTTGCTCCGCCTGACGCTGGAGAGATCGATGCCCTCCAGACGCATCGCCAGCTCGCTGGCACGCAACTGCACCGACGCCGCCCCAGGATCGACTTTGGGCAGCTTGAACACGCCCTCCTCCAGCCGCTTGTACCACAGCGCGTAGCCGTCCCGATCCCACCAAAGGATCTTGAGCCGGTCGCCGCTGCGTCCCCGGAAGAGGAACAGCTGGCCCGAGAGCGGGTCCTCGCCTGTGACGGTCTGCGCCAACGCCGCCAGGCGGTCGAAGCCGCAGCGCATGTCCGTTGTCGCCGTGGCCAGCCAGATGCGGACTCCGCTGGTCCGGTCCATCTCATTGAGGCTCGGCAACCCAATCATGGCGTTGCCTCCGGGGGCTCCGGGGGCTCCAGCGCCGCCAGCAGCTCGCGCAGCAACGCCCGGTCGAACCCGCGCCGCACTCGCACCCGCAGCCCGCTGCGCAGAACCAGCTCCAGCGCCGCGTCGCCTCTGGCGCCGACGGTCTGCGACCCCAACGCCTCGCCCGGGCCGACCTTCACTTCCACAAACGCCGGCGTCGCCCGCGTCGGCTCGGACGCGCTCAACCGCCGGCGCCAATCAAAGAAGGAGGGCGGCGATACGCTCCGCCGCCGGCAGAACTCGGCGATCGACAAGCCGCTGGCCCGTTGCTCCTCGATGACCCGTGCCCACCGCGCCGAGGTTGATTCACTCTTGTTCATGCACGCCGACATTAAGCGTCAGCGCTGCGCCGCAACAGATGTGGTTCATTCATTGAGATGGTGCTTGAGCAGCACCGTGCTCTTGGTCTCGATCTTGTTCATGCCGCACCCCCCGCCAGCAGGCAGCGGTAGGCGCCCGGGTCGGGCGTGAGGACCCGGACGCTCTTGAGATGCGGGTGCCCGTCCAAGCTGAACATCCCCACCGGCGTCTCTTGCCGCTGCTGGAGGATCAGGCGGATCGCGTCCACCGACAGCGTGTGGATCGCCAACGCCTGTTCCACCGCATCGGCCACCTTGCCGATGCTCGATCCCTCAAGCAACCGCAGCACCTTGATGAACTGGCGGGTTCCCAGCCCCGCCAGTTCGTTCTCCAGCCGGCGCCGCAGGACCCCGAAGCACTCGGGCAAGAGCCAGTTCTCCATCGGGCGGGCAACCTGCCCGCCACGCCGCTGAGCGAGATCGACGCCTGGCTGCCCGATCAGTGGAAGAAGCGTCAGGCCACGCTCGCAACGTGAGCCATCGCGCGGTGGGGTGTGGTTCACACAACGGACACGACCGAATGCTGCTGAGGATGGGTGTGGGCACATCTAGGGTGCGTACGCGCGCCGTTCACCTGCTGTGTTGCGCCGTTCACGCACCGTCGCGACTTGTTGCAGGCCACAGCACCGCGAGCACCGTCAACTCCGGATACCGGAAGGAGAGATCCAGGCGGCGGAGGTTCGCCAATAAAAATTGCTCGGCGTCAACCATGGACGTCCGGATCAATTCCAACGCGACCGGCCGATGCGATGCCTCAACGAGCTTGGTCCGCCCCGCCGGCACACGGTTGAGCAGTTGCAGCAACTCCCAGTCCCGCATGAGCGTGACCGACTCACCCGACCCCGCCACGGCTGCAACGACCGTTTTGACAATACTGGCTCGATCCGTGACGCGGTCACGAACCCGAAATATGTGAAGGGGAACGTCGAGCAAATTAGCTGGCAACGAGGCC